>JAYTBD010000230.1:0-5041 GCA_043737155.1 Fimbriiglobus sp.
GATGCCGGTGGACGTCTGGCTCAACCGGGTCGAAGTCGAACTCGCCGATCTCGAAGCCCGCTTCGTCGAGCAATTCGACGGGGACATCGAAACCCCCAGCGACGCGTTTTCCTTCGGCAGCTTGCGCTTGGCGACCGAAGCAACCGCGACGAGCCTGCCGGTGGAATTGCGCGATCCCGCCTACGATTTGACCGACGGCACCCACAACCTCGACACGTTCGTGCCCGAGGTGCTGGCCGCGGCGGGCGACTACCGCTCGCGCGCCCGCGCCGCCCGTCGCCGACTCAAATGGACCGCCACCGGGGTCGTGGCCTTATTCGGCTTGATGATGCTATTGCTGATCGGGTTGTTCGCCGTTGGCGAAGCGACCCCGCTCGAAAAATTGACCGAGCGCGTCGCGGCACTCCAATCGCACAACGAATCCGCGGCGAACCGACTCGCGGACGACAACCTCCCCGCGCGCCGACGCGAGTTGGAACAGATCCGACGCAGTCAAGAATTCGCACGGCTCTCCCCGGCTCTGCAAAAGTTCGTCGAATCGCGGTTCCGCGAGATCGACGACTACACCGCTTACAAACACGAGTTCGCACCGCCGCAGTTCTCACCCGCCGAGGTCCGCACCCTCGGCAGCTTCCAAAACTTGCAGCGCGACTTGGACACCAAGCTGGCTCCGCCGGCCGAGCACGCCGACGCATGGGCCGAGACGGAAGCGGTGCGACTCCGCGCGAAGTGGCGCGACGATCTCCGACTGCTCGGCGAAAACGAAGACCGCGTTCACACTTGGTATCGGCGGTTGATCGCGGGGGCGACCGATTTGATCGTGCATTCTCAACAGCCCGACTGGCGGCATCAAATCGGCCGGCTCGCGCGCGAAGCCGTGGAGCCGCCGTTCCTGCCCGCGGGCGTGCCGTCGAACGATTGGGCGAAGCAGCCGGTTCCCGGATCGCAGCGGCTGCCCATCCCGCGCGGCGAACCGTTGACCTTCGAAGAGGTCTTCCGCTACGAACGGGCCGATTTCGCCAAGCGCGATTGGGAAATCACCGAACGCAGGCTGCTCGATCTGCTCGATCTCACCGATGCCCTCGGATTGACGGTCGATCCCGAACTCCGACTCCCGCCCGGCGAACCCGCGGCCGCACTCAATTTGCCCGAACCGAACGGCGACGTCGCCGAATCGAAAACGTTGGCCGGGCGGCGACTCGCGATCCTCAAACGGCGTTTCCCGCGCGCGGCTGAGGGGATCGCGTACTGGCAAACGGCGACGTACCCCGAAGCGCTTCAGGTGGAAGTCTCGCGCCGCCTGCGCCTGGCCCACGAGACCGGCATTCGCCACGTCCGCGCATTGATCGAAGGGGAACTCAAGCTCGAGAACAGTCGCGCCGACGCGCCGGCGGATTGGCGGAGACTGATCGATTCGCCCGCCGCCCTGCTGCTCCAACCGGATTTGAAGGACTGGGGCCGGCTGTTGCAATTGCTGCAATCGTGGAGCGATCCGAGCCGCGGAGAGGCCGACCCCGTGGCCGAGTTGACCGCGTTTCTGAAGGCCGAGAAGTTCTCGTTCCCGATCTCCGCGGTCGAAATCTACCTGCCCAATTCCCTGCGCGTGCAAGTGCTCGCGCCGGACGGCGCTTGGCAACTCGCGGTGACACCGCCCGAAGGCCAAACCCGCACGCTGACATTGAAAGCGTCCGCGGAGGTGAAGACCGACGCGAACGGCGCGACCTACCGCTTCGTCCCCGCGATCCCGCTGACGCCGCTCGAGTATCGGCCCGGCGACGGATTCACCGCCGAGCTCCCTCTGAAATCCCGTTCGGCGAAATACATCTTGAAGTGGACGCGGAGCCGGACGAACGCGTTCGCAATCGAGAAACTCTTGCTGGACCCCGACCTCGAAGGGATTCAACCGGAGGAGAAGCCGCAGCGCGCGACGGGCGTCCGGGTGAAGTTGATTCCGGAAAAGCCGGGCGGGATCGTCCCGGAGTTGTTGCCCGCCGTCACCGGGATAAACTGAAACGCCACCATCGCCGCGAGCCTCCGACCCATGCACATCCTCGATATTTTGGCCCGCGATGCGACCACGTTCAGCTTCGAATTCTTCCCGCCGAAGACGGACGCCGCCTCGGACGAACTCTTCGGAATCATCGCCCAATTGCAGGTGTTGAAGCCGTCGTTCGTCTCGGTGACCTACGGCGCCGGGGGGACGACGCGCGATCGCACCCACGACCTCGTCGTGCGCATCCAGCGCGAGACCAAACTCACCGCGGTGTCGCATCTCACGTGCGTCTGCCATTCGCTCCCCGACATGACGCGGATCCTCGAGCGCTACGCCGCGGCCGGGATCGAGAACATCCTCGCCCTCGGCGGCGATCCGCCCAAGAGTCTGGCGAACCACGACCGCAGCGGCGACGCCTTCCACTACGCGGACGGACTCGTCCGCTTCGTGCGTTCGTGCGACGCCCCCGATCCGCGCGGCTTCGGCATCGGCGTCGCCGGCTTTCCCGAGGGTCACCCCGGCACACCCAACCGCCTGCTCGAAATGGACTACTTGAAGCGCAAAGTGGATGCGGGCGCGGACTACATCTGCACGCAATTGTTCTTCGAGAATCGGGATTTCTTCGACTTCCGCGAACGCTGCGAACTGGCCGGGATCAAAGTGCCGATCCTCGCGGGGATTATGCCGGTGGCCAGCAAAGCCGGGTTGATCCGCATGGCGGAGTTGTCGGCGGGATCGCGGATTCCCGCGGGACTGTTGCGCGGTGTGAATCGCTGCGCCGACGACGCTTCGGTAGCTGACTTCGGCATTCACTGGGCGACGGAGCAGTGCCGGGGATTGCTGGACAACGGGGTGAAAGGGATCCACTTTTACACGCTGAACAAGTCGGACGCGACGCGGCAGATTTACCGGAATCTGGGAGTGCGCGATTCGGCGGGATTGCGGTGAGGAAGTGTGGCGACAAGGTTCCGAACTTGTCACAGGGTTATTGTCAAGGTTCACCCAGCGAGAAAATCGTCGCTCCGATGAACGCATAGGATTGTCGCTGGCGATATCAAAGTCACAACGACGGATGCACCCGCCTTCAAATGAAGACTCGCAATCGAGTCTCGTTCCGATTCACTTAACACGCCAGCCACTTTGATAACCACAACTCCGGAATCATCGAACTCGGTACCGATTGGAAAGCAATGGTCGCCGAAATGCTTCTTCATAGTTTCCAGCCCATCATCGACGTAATCGAACCCGCCTCGGCCGATCCAATATCCGAGGAACTCATCGACGCTGGTTTCCCCTCCGTCGATCCGATTCATGATGTTTCTCCCTTCCGTCCCGCCGCTCGCCGCCGTTCGATCTCGGCCATGCGCTCGCGGATGATCGCTTCAAAACCCCGGTCGCTCGGGGTGTAATACTCCGCGTCCGACGGCACGTATTCCTGATCGACCCAGGCCCCATCGCCCTCGTGGGAATACTTGTAGCCGGTGCCGTGGCCGAGTTGCTTCGCCCCGCCGTAGTGGGAATCCTTCAAGTGCTTGGGCACCGGCAGCGTGCGACCTTCCTTGACGTCTTTCGTCGCCAACCCGATCGCCACGGTCGCCGAGTTCGACTTCGGGGCCGTCGCCAAATAGCAGACGGCGTGGGCCAAGCTGAGTTGGCACTCGGGCAGGCCGACGCGTTCCACGGCGTCCCACGCGGCGTTGGCCACGAGCATCGCTTGCGGATCGGCGTTGCCCACATCTTCCGAAGAGAAGATGACCAGCCGGCGGGCCACAAAGCGCGGGTCCTCACCCGATTCGAGCATCCGGGCGAGCCAATAAATCGCGGCCTGGGGATCGCTGCCGCGCAGGGACTTGATGAACGCGGAAGCGAGGTCGTAGTGAGAGTCCCCGGTCGGGTCGAAGTCCATCATCTTGCGCTGGATGCTGTCTTGGGCCAGCGCCAAATCGAACACGAGCGGGGCTTCGGTCGTCGGATCGAGGCTCGACTTCACGCCGATTTCGAGAGCCGTGAGCGCTCGACGGGCGTCGCCGTCGCAGACTTCGCAGAGGAAGGCCATGGCGTCGTCGGTCAGTGTCACCGGGATGTCACCGTAACCGCGCTCGCGGTCGGCGAGCGCGTTCAGCAGCACCCGTTTCGTGTGTTCGCGCGTCAGCGGTTCGAAGGTGAAAATTTGGCTGCGCGAGAGCAGCGGCGAGTTGATCGAGAAGAACGGATTCTGCGTCGTCGCGCCGATGAGGATGATGACGCCGTCTTCGACATCGGGGAGGAGCACATCCTGCTGGCTGCGGTTGAAGCGGTGGATTTCATCGAGGAACAGGATCGTCCGCCGGCCGTCATCTTCGAGCAACTCGCGGGCCTCGACGAGGACTTCGCGAACTTCCTTCAGGTTCGCCGAGACCGCGTTGAGCGGCTTGAATTTGCTTTTGGTCTGATTGGCGATGACGTGGGCGAGTGCGGTCTTCCCGCAGCCGGGCGGTCCGTAGAAAATCAGCGAGCTCAACCGATCCGCGAGGAACATCCGCCGGAGTAGCTTACCTTCGCCGAGGAAGTGCTCTTGGCCGACGTACTCCTCGAGGGTGCGCGGTCGCATCCGCGCGGCCAACGGCCGGGCCGATTGCCGGTGGTTCGCGCGGATGCCGCTGAGGAGGTCCATCCGTTCAGTGTCGAGCTTGTCGATCCGCGTTTCAAGCTCGGATGCTTTTTATCTCTTGGCTTGGAGGAAGCCGGTCCGTTCCACGGTGACCGCCTTGCGGAAGTCGCCGGGCGTTTTCGCGGCGTCGATGTCGGCTTTCAACGCGCTGACGATGAGCTTCGCGGGGAGTTTGGGCCGGGGTTTCTCGGTCTCCGATGAATCGATTTCGATTTTGAAATTGGTCGCCAGCTCGAGCGCGCGTTTGGCCTTCTTGAGGTCGCCCAGATTCGCGTATGTCACGGCCAGTTGCGTGTGCACCCCGCGGATCGATTCGGTCATGGCTTCGACGCCATTGCGGAAATCTTCGTCGAGCTTACCCGGGGCCACTCGGATGACAGTCGCTTGGTGCTTGGCCC
>JAYTBD010000231.1:0-1985 GCA_043737155.1 Fimbriiglobus sp.
TTATCCTTGGTATAATTCTGACATCCACGATGCGGAGGACCTGAGCAATGACACCGCCGAATCGAGTCGGAGAGAAGCCGACCGAAGAAGTCCCGGACGGGACCGATGCGTTGACGGAAGCGATCCATCGCTTGATCAACCGCACGCCCGAACAAAAACTGGCCGACCGTGCCAAAGGCATGAAGTCTGTTCGGAAGGGACGACCTTTGCCTCCGGGCAAGACGTTTTTCGAAGTCGTCCAAGGGACTTGGCCGGGCGATGAATCGGATGAGCAAATCAACGAAGCTCTGGAGAAGCTATCGTAATGGCGAGCCAAATCCTATACGAGTTGGACACCAACATCCTCGTTCATTGCGTTCGGGAAGATGCGACTTGGGAGGCGATCCGGGACGATTACCAACTGCTTTTGATCGAACCGACACCGATCATTTCCATCGTGACCTCGGGTGAGTTGCGGTCTCTTTCACTGCAATTCCAGTGGGGCGAACGCAAACTCGACCGGATGGAATTCATCTTGGGCTACTTCGACGAAGTCGCCATCGAGTTGAGAGAGTTGGTAGACACGTATGCCAAAATCGACGCCCACTTCCAGCGCCGGGGGCACGTCATGGGTAAGAACGACCTTTGGATCGCCGCCACCGCGATATTCTTCGACGCGACCTTGTTGACGACCGATACCGACTTCGACCAGCTCGACCCTCTCTTCCTCACCCGGGATTGGATCGCCCCGGTGAAATGAGCGCACCCGCTGAGGACCGGCGTTTTTTGTAGGTCACGCTCGGCGTGACGGGCCCGTCATGCGGAGCATGACCTACAAAAACCGGAGTCACCCCCTCTCCGCTTCGGAGAGGGGGCCGGGGGGTGAGGTCCGCCCCGACGACAGGCCCGTTCGCTCCGCGGATTCGCCGCGGCCTCAAATCATCCGACATTGGCAATCGCCCTCCGTTCCCGGTAGCATCATCCCCATCTCCATCACGCGGATTCCCCCATGCGCTCCCTCGCCATCGCATTCTCCCTGATCGCCGCCGCACCGGCGTTCGCCCAGAAGGAATTCGGCTTCGACAACCGCAAAGGCTCCGGACAACCGTACCTGAAGCCCGACGAGACCGTGGCGAAGTTCAAGGTGCCCGCGGAGTTCGAGGTCAAGCTCTTCGCCGGGGAACCGCAGCTCGTCAACCCGGTCGCCTTCAGCATCGACGAGCGCGGCCGCGTTTGGTGCGTCGAATGCTTCGAGTACCCGAGCCGGACACCGAAGGGCAAAGCCCCGCGCGACCGCATCGTGATTTTGGAAGACACCGATGGCGACGGCGCCTGCGACAAGCGCACCGTCTTCTGCGAAGGCAAAGACTTCCCCGTGAGCGAGGAGCGCAAGAAAGCCGGCCTCGGCGCCTTCGACCTGTGCACCGGGTTGGAAGTCGGCCACGGCGGCGTCTGGGTCGGCGCCGCGCCGTACGTCTTCTTCATCGAGAACAAAAACGACAAGCCCGGCAAGTTCGAAACGATCCTCGGGGGCTTCGGTTCCGAAGACACGCACGAGACGCTCAACACCTTCACCTGGGGCCCGGACGGCTGGCTCTACGGGCTGCACGGCATCTTCACGCAGAGCAAGGTCAAACCGCTCGACGGCCCCGAGACGCGGATGAACGCTGCCGTGTGGCGGTTGCACCCGAAGACGAAGAAGTTCGAAATCTTCGCCGAGGGCACCAGCAACCCGTGGGGCATGGACTGGCGCAACACCGACGGGCAAATCATCCTGGCGTGCTGCGTCATCCCGCACCTGTACCACATGGTGCCGGGCGGCATTTATCAACGGCAAGCGGGCACGACGTACAACTCGTACAGCTACGGCTACATCAAGGAAATTTCGGATCACACCTTCCACAAGGAATCGGGCTGGGCGCACGCCGGATTGCTCAGCCTCGATGTCCCGCACATGCCCGAGCGCTTCCGCAACAGCGTGATCTTCGGCAGCATCCACGGCTGCA
>JAYTBD010000232.1:0-11778 GCA_043737155.1 Fimbriiglobus sp.
CCAGTTCGCCCGAAGCGGGGTCGCCCATGCGGATCTTGTAAGCCCACGGGCTTTGCGCGAGCAGTTCGCGGGCGCCCGTTTCCCATTCGCACCGTTCGAGATTCAACTCGCTGAGCGTTTCCAATTGATTCCAAACCGCAAACCCCTCGGCGGCGCGCATGTTGATGCGACCCTCCGCGAGATTCCAGACCCGGAGTCGCGCACGGGTCGGCGCCGAGAAAAAATCCGCCAAGTCGGGATCGTCGCCCCGGCCGATCCGGTTGAACGACGCATCGATCCGCTCCAAATTCAGCAAACCCGGTGCGCGTGCCAACTCCGCGATCCCGTATTCCCCGATCACGTGGCCACCGATGTCGAGACTCCGCAATTCCCCGAGCGTTTGCGACGCCGCCAAAGCTTGCGTTCCGCCGAGTCCGATCCTATCCCGGATATCGAGGTCGTCGCTGCGCAGGATCAGCGTCCGCAAGCCGCGCAGGCTCTCCGCCCGCGCTAGCACTTCGGCCCCGGCGTTGCCGATCGCGTTGCCGGAGAGGTCGAGCGACAGCAACTGCGAGGCGCGTTCGCTCGTCATCAGCACTTCGACATCGTCGCTCCAGAGTTGATTGTTCGAGAGCCGTAAATCCGTCAGCTTCGGTAGCGGTGCCAGTTCCAAAAATCGTGCCAAGCGCCCGCGCGTGCCGAAGTTGTTGTTGCGCAGATCGAGCGTCTCGATTCGGTCCAACCCCGGCACTCTCGCCAATTCGGCGATGGCGTTGTCGGCGTTGCGGATGCGGAGTTCGCGGATCGGCGCGACCAACAGCGGCGACCCGGTCGCCGCGATCAGCCGATCCGCGGTCGTGTCCAGCGATTCGACGAAACCGCGCCGGAATGTCTGCTTACCGCGGACGCCGGGGACGTATCCTCCAACGCCCTCTCGCAGCAACTCCGCTTCGCGTCGCGCCAGAGTTGCGAAGCGCTCGCCGACTTCACCGAGCCGGGCCAATTCGAGCTGCACGCGGATGAACTCGGCACGGGTGGGATCGCCCGTTTCGTCGAGATAATCGGCGTAGACCAACCGGGGCAGGTCGTCGTCCGGCCGCTCCAGTACCGCGTTCAGAAATGCCGCATGGTCGGACATTCACTGCACCACATCGGGCCCGAAGCGCTCGAGCAAATGCTGCCAGGTGCGACCGCGCAATTGATTGCCGTCGAACAACTGGAGCGATTGAATGCGGATGAGGTTCTTGGAATTTACAATCGCACGGGCCGCATCGTTGTCGAGGTCGTTGTTGCGCAGATCGAGGTGCGTCAGCCGCCGCGCTTCGCGGGCATTCACCAGCGACTCGACCGCTTGCACCGTGACGACGGGACGGTACTCGTACTCGTTCATCAGGGCGAACGTCGATGTATCGAACTCATCTCGGGGGGCGAACGAGGTCAAGATGGAGCCGCTGAAGTCGAGGTGGGCGATCCGCGCCGTCACGGGGCCGGTCAGAATCGTCAATATCGGCTTGCCGCTTTGAATCAACCCGCCGGATAGCTTCAACTCCGTCGCCCCGTACCATTCCGGGTGATTGCGGAGCGCGTGTTGCCGGAATGCCTCCGCGTTGCTCAATTGATCCGCCACGATAACCAGCCGGAGTTGCAGTCGGAAGCCGCGCTCGAAAATCGTCCCGGGTTCGGCGTGCTTGTCGGCGTAGACGCGGTTCAACAAATCTCGTTCGCGCAGAAACGACTGCGGGGAGGCCGGTCGTTGGCATTGCAACCGGATCAACTCGGCCCATTCGAACTCGCCCCGTTCGTCGAGCCAATCGGCGAACACGAGCCGGGGGAGATCGTCGGCCGGGGCATCGTAGATCGCATTCAGGAATGCTTCGCGTTCATCGCTATCGTCCATCAGCCCAGCCCCAGGCGTTCGTCGAAGCCGTGCATGATGTTGAAGTTTTGCGCCGCCACACCGCTCGCCCCGCGGACCAAGTTGTCCTCGGCCGCGAGAATGACAATGCGCCCGCGTACGCAGCGCACGGCGAGATCGACGAAGTTCGTGTGGGCCGTGTCCTTCGTCGTCGGCAGCGTACTGCGGACGCGGACGAAGGGTTCGTCTGCGTACGTAGTCCGGAACAATTCGAGCAAATCGGCTTCGACCACGGTCCGCTTCGGCATCGCGTAGATGGTGCTGAAGATGCCGCGATCCATCGGGGCCAAATGCGGGGTGAACAGCACGCTGATCCGTTCTCCCGCAACATGCGCGAGGGCTTGTTCGATCTCGGGCGTGTGTCGGTGGATGCCGACGCTGTAGGCCGAGAAGTTCTCGTTGCACTCCGGATAAAGCGTCGCCAGTTTGGGAGTGCGGCCCGCCCCGCTGATGCCGCTCTTGCTATCGATGATGATCGAATTTCGGTCGATCAAATCTTCGCGAATCAACGGGGCCAGACCGAGAATTGCCGTCTGCGGATAGCAGCCGGGGTTGGCCACGAGCTTCGCGGTGCGGATGCGGTCGCGGAAGAACTCGGGTAGCCCGTAGACGGCGTGATCAAGGTTCTTCACATCCGAGTGCGGGTGGCCGTACCACTGCTCGTACTCGGCCGGATCTTTCAAACGGTAGTCGGCGCTCAAATCGATGAGGCGCATTCCCAATTCGAGCAAAGGCGTCACAGCCTCGGCGCTGGCCCCGTGCGGTAGGCAGCCGAAGACGCACGTCACGCCCTTCGCCTTCAACTTGTCCGCGTCGAAGTTTTCCATCGGCAGATCGAGCCGGCCGAAGAGGATCGGGTGATCGGCCGAGACCGGCTTGCCCGGTTCCTGGCGCGAAGTCACCGCGACGATCTCGGCGTGGGGGTGCCTGAGGAGCAGCTTCATCAGTTCGACGGCCGTGTAGCCGGAGCCGCCGAGGATGGCGATTTTGATCTTAAGGGGAGTCATGAAATCGCATCCGAAAGCGCGACAACGCGGCGGATCACAACGATGGGTTGGATGTCGTGGATGCCGTATACGATATACAGTGGCGTGATCATGGCGCAGCGGATGGTCATCCGCATGGATTGGATGTGGTACAACGGTTCACCGAACTCGGCGGCATCGGACTCCAAGCGAGCCAGAATTCTGCGATAGGCATTTCGAATTCGTTTGCCGAGTTTGAAGGAGGTCGCATCTTGGCCGATTTGGACCAACTCCGCGTTGGCCCGGCCGGTCAGGCTCACCGAGTATTTCGGAGCGGGGTGGCCATTCGAACTCCCCATCAATCGTCTCCGAACGAAGTTTGATCGGTGGCTTTCAGAATCGCGGCCTCCAGCTGGCGCAGCGACTCTTCCGCCGGGATCACCGGCTCGTTGTCTTCGATATACCCGAGCAAATCCTCCACCGTAAATTTGCTTTTGAAATGGGCATAGATGGCCGCGAGTTCTTCTTTCGAGTATTCGCGCGGCTCGGCGATTTCGGGCATGGAATGGCTCCTATTCGGTTTTGGGATTATACCACCCGTCTCGATAACCTAAAAGTGTAGCAGCTGAGCACCGACCCGGCTTCCCAAGAAGACGCCATGGCCACCTTCGCCGAACTGCTCGACATCCTCTACGAGGACAACCACTGCCTCGGGTTGAATAAACCCGCGGGTTGGCCGACGACGCACTTCGACGGCACCGAGGAGACCGTCGACCGGCTGGCCAAGGCTTACTTGAAGGAGAAATATGACAAGCCCGGCAACGTGTACTTGGGCATCGTGCACCGGCTCGACAAACCGACGAGCGGGGCGCTGCTGTTCGCGAAGACGAGCAAGTCGGCGGCCCGGCTGTGCGAGCAATTCCGCGACGCGGCCGTGGAGAAGGTCTACTGGGCCGTGGCGACGGAGGCCGCGCCGAAGCCGAAGGGCTTCGTCTGGGGCGATTGGGGCACGCTCGACGATTGGCTCTTCCACGATGAATCCGAACGCCGGGTTCGGGTTGTCCCCGAAGATACGGAAGGTGCTAAGCAGGCCCGGACGGGGTATCAAGTGCTCGCCCGCCACGGCGGCATGATGTTGATGGAACTCAAACCCTTCTCGGGCCGCAAGCATCAACTCCGCGTCCAGCTCGCCTCGCGCGGGGCACCGATCTTCGCGGATAAGAAGTACGGAGGCACGCACATCTTCGGCAACGGGATCGGCCTGCACGCGCGGTCGCTGACGTTCCTGCACCCGGTGCTGCACGAACCGGTGACGCTCGAGGCCGAGGTGCCGAAGGAGTGGAAGGGCCGCTTCGCCTACTTGCTGAATCCGGGGGCGAAGAAGTGATTGGGAATGGTGTATACTGGCTACAACCGAGGAGAATAGCCATGACTACCGTGCAGAAGCCACCGTTGACCATCGGAATCACCGATGAAATTCGCCAAGAGCCCAAGTTGCTCGAAGCCGTCGAGGCCGCGTCTCGCCAGCTCGAAGAATTTCTCCATGCCGAGAAATTCGAATTCGAGCGCTATGCCATCAACTGGAGCCGCAACCGCCAGACGCCGAGTGAGATCTCCGCCGATTACACCGAATGGGATCACTACGGGGATCGTCAGGCGAAAATCTCCATCCCGGTCTCTCGGCTCTACGATCCCGTACTCCGAAACAGCGCGCTGACAGACCTCCGACTCGAAGCTCTCGGCAAGATGTCTCGTCAGATCGGCAAATCAATGGACAAGAAGCTGGCAATTCTGCGCGAAGAGGAGCGACGGAATGGCGACGAATAGCGAACTGATCCAAGAGGCGCGGCTCGGAATCCAATCGCTCACAACCTCGTTCGAGTATCGCGAAAGAGAATTGAACGGCCTCAATTTGCCCGCGATGCGCGAGGATATCGCCGTGGTAAAATCGCGTTTGGACAAACTCGAAAAGCACGCCGAAGAAACGGACAAACGCCGCTGGCAATTCGTGTACATCTTCGCCGGAACCGTCGCCACGCTACTCGTGACCGTAATCGTCCAACTCGTCTTACTCCCCCTCGTGAAGAAGTGACCCACTCCGAAAAGCTCGCGGCGATCCTCGCGGTTGTGCAGACCGACCCCGGGAAGCGCGGCTTGGCCCGCGATCCGGACGACAACCTGTTCACGGCAACCGCCGGAGATTTCGAGGCGGCGTGTCGGAGCGTCGCCGCCGATTCCGATCCGAGGTTTTACATCTCGACGGGATTTTACATCCCGAACGCGTCGCCGCCGGGCTACGAGACCGACGGCCCACTCGGTGCGCTCTTTTTTGCTCGGGCGATGCACGCACTCGGGATTCCCGCGGGCGTCAGCGGAATGGGGAGTGCCGTCGATTGTGCGATTTTCGCCGGGCTGGCGGCGGTCGGGCTGACCGACGAAGATATTGTCTCCGATCGCGGTTTCACGCACATGTTGGCTGTCGAGCACGGGGGGCCGGGGCGGGACGGACGCTACCGCACAATGCGCGGGCACGACATCACTCCGTACATGATGCCGACAATGATGATGTGGTGGGATGCGGTTGTCGCATCCGGAGTAAAGACCATCGGCATCGGCGATGGCGGCAACGAAATTGGCATGGGCAAGATCCCGCACGAGACCATCGTGAAGAACATCCCGAACGGAGACCTCATCCACTGCCGGGTGCCGACCGATCACCTGATCGTCGCGGGCGTCAGCAACTGGGGAGCGTACGCCCTCGCCGCGGGCTTGTTCGTCTTGCTGGATCGCGAACCTCCGGCGGATCTCTTCGACCCGGATCGAGAACTCGCGATCCTCGAAGCGATGGTCCGCGACGGGCCGCTCGTCGACGGCGTGACCGGGAAGCAGACCGCGACCGTGGACGGACTCACTTGGGAGGAATACGGTCGCCCCCTTCTAGCCATTCAACGCATCTTGGATTCGTAATCGATGACACCGCATTCCACCGCCGCGGAAGTCCGCACCGCTTGTCATTTGGGAAAACTCGCCGGACCGACGCCGGGGTTGGCACGGGGATTCGTCCAGGCGAACCTCGTCATGCTCCCGGCCGATTGGGCCTACGATTTCTTGCTCTTCTGCCAGCGGAACCCGAAGCCCTGCCCGATTCTCGATGTGACCGATGTCGGGAGGTGGGAACCGAAGTCGGCGGCACCGGGGTCGGATCTGCGGACCGACTTGCCGGGGTACCGCGTCTTTTTCCACGGGGAGTGCATCGACGAACCGAACGACGTGAAGGACTACTGGCGGGAAGACTTGGTCTCGTTCCTGATCGGCTGCTCGTTCACCTTCGAGAATGCCTTGCTCGAAGCCGGGCTGCCGGTGCGGCACATCGAACAGAATCGCAACGTGCCGATGTACCGGACGAATATCGCGTGCAAGCCGGCGGGTCGCCTGCACGGGCCCATGGTTGTTTCCATGCGGCCGATGCTGCCCGCACAGGCGTTGAAGGCCACGGCGATCTGCGCTCAATTCCCGTTGGCGCACGGGGCGCCGATCCACTTCGGCGATCCCGCGGAATTGGGAATCGACGATTTGCAGCGGCCCGATTACGGCGACGCGGTCGATCTGCGCCCCGGCGAAGTGCCGGTCTTCTGGGCCTGCGGCGTCACCCCACAAGCGGTGCTGATGCGGGCGAAGCCGCCGTTCGCCATCGCGCACAAACCGGGGCATATGTTTCTGACGGACCTGCGCGATCGCGACATGCGGGGGTGAGCCATTATTAAATCCTGTGTTCTACACAAGCTTCGGAATACGTGCCTTCGAGGTCGAGTTGGATCACGGGTCCGTCTTTGAGAGCAAGCGGAACCGACGGAATCGGAGAGCCGACTTGCGCGGAATAAGGCCAGACTTCGAGCTTCCGCCGAATATCTTCGCGCGTCAGGCGGTAGCCGGCCATGTAAGTCGGCGTGTTCGGCAACAACGCTTTGGCGGGAGCATCCATCGTCGCCATCAAAACGTTGTGCAAATTGGCCGAGCGGCTTGTCACCGTGTCCAGAATGACCAAGCCGATGCCTTCGTCCAGATAGGCCAAGCATTTGGAAATGAACTTCGTCCTTTGGCTTTCAGGGTCTTTATTCGCCGGGCTGATGAATTCGATTGCACCGACGAGCCGCATCCCATTGCGTTTGTCTTGGATCTGCACTTCGAATTCTTCGGGCATCGATGGCTCGAATGTCGCCAGAGCGGTTGGGGCGGCGAGAGTGGCCAAGCCACCGTGCCCGTTGGATTCTCGAAAGGTCATCCCGCCGTCGAATTCAAACTCCGAGATATCGGCCTCCAAGTGACTTCCGAGATGCGTGGTGGCCAGTGCCCGATAGCGATCCTTCGGCAATCGCGAGTTGAGATACTTGGCGACCCCGACCACCCAGAAGGAACAAATCGACGTCCACGGTGCAATATCTTCGACCGGTGGGTGAAAGTGATCATACATCGGCATTGCGTATCCCCGCGCCGCGTTGTTCGCATGACAATTTGTAGTGTATGCGTAACTCCTACCACCACTCGCTTCTTCCCATCGGCTTGCTCGGGACGATTGCGGCCAATCCACCGGATGTGCGCGTCCTCATCGCTCCGATTGTCATCGAGAACGACTACTTGCGACTCCCCTGCAATCCCGAAGTCGCCGCACGAATTTACAACTCGCTCGGCGGAATACCTTGACCACCGCGTAAGATACTCGGCTGATCTTCGCACCGAAGAAGTCTCCCTTGCAAGTGAAGGCCGGAGGGGTCTTGAGCCCTCAACAATCGGACGATGCGACGGGTGTACTCTTGGACCGGATCGTCACGACCGAAGAACTCGCGACGCGCCCTTCCCGACCGCCCGACCACGCGGCCGAGGCGAGCGCGTTGGTGCGTTTGGCGAAAGCGATGACCGAATCGCCGGAGACAGTACTCCGGGAACTCGCCGGAGCGGCCATCGGGTTGTGCCGGGCCGAATCCGCCGGGATCAGCTTGCTCGAAACGGACGGCGACCGGCAACTCTTCCGCTGGCACGCGACCGCGGGCGCGTTCGCGCCCTACTTGGGCGGGACGTTACCTCGGCACTTCAGCCCCTGCGGGACGGTGGTCGACCGCAACGCGCTCCAACTCCTGAGCGATCCCGCCCGGCACTTCCCATACATCCACGAATTGGTTCCCGCGGTAACCGAAGTACTCTTGGTGCCGTTCCACAGCGGCGAGACGGCGGTCGGGACGGTCTGGATCGTGAGCCACTCCCCCGGTCTCCGTTTCGACGCCGAGGACGCCCGGCTCATGACGAGCCTTTCGCAATTCGCGTCTGCCGCAGTGCGGACCCTCCAGGTGGGCCGGGATGCGCTGTGCGCCGAATCGCAAATCCGCGAGACCGCGGAGTTACACCGATTCGCAGCCGAGGCCGGGCGGACCGGCTCGTGGTACTTGCGCCTCGACACGATGGAATGCGTGCTTTCGCCGCTGATGGCGGAATTGATGGGCTTCCCGCGCGGGCAGACGACCGCATCCGCGGAGCAATGGCGTGAACGGGTCGTCCCCGCGGACCTGCCCGGTCTCGAAGCGGCCATTGCCGCATCCGTGGAGCGCGCGATCCCGTTCGATTTCGAATTCCGAATCGGACTTCCCGATGGCGGCGAGCGCTGGCTGTACTCGCACGGCGGAGTGATGCGAGATGCAACCGGGAAGGCCTTCCGGCTCCACGGCTCCACGGTCGATCTCACCGATCGGAAGCGTACCGAAGCGCGACTGAAAGAAACGGAAGAGCGGGCGGCGTTCGTGCGTGCGGCCAGTGGGGTGGGCTTCTGGTACTGCGACCTCCCGTTCGACGTGCTCGAGTGGGACGAGCTCGTCAAAGCCCATTTCTACTTGGCCGCCGACGCCGCCGTCACCATCGACACGTTCTATGCCCGTATTCACCCGGATGACCGGGAGCCGGCCCGTCGGGCGATTGGGAAGAGTATCGCCGAAAGAACTTCTTACGACGTGCATTACCGGACGGTGGATCCCGCGACCGCCTCGCAGCGGTGGGTAAGGGCGATCGGACGGCCGTTTTACGCCCCGGATGGCACGCCGCGCCGGTTCGACGGTATTACCCTCGACGTGACCGCTCAACGCAGGGCCGAGGAGAAACTTCGGGAAAGCGACAGACAGCTCCGGGAGCTCGCCGACTCGTCCCCCGCTATGCTCTGGGTCACCGATCCGGCCGGCTCTTGCACGTTCCTTTCGCGGGAATGGTACTCGTCGACCGGGCAGACCGAGCGGGAAGCGTTGGGGTTGGGATGGACGTCCGCCACCCACCCGGACGACCGGGCCGAAGCGGCGCGCGGATTCGTCGCGGCCAACGAACGACGCGAGGAGTTCCGGTTGGAATATCGGCTGCGCGGGCACGGGGGTGCTTACCGCTGGGCACTCGACGTCGGCAGACCGCGGTTTACTCCCGAGGGGGAGTATCTCGGTATGGTCGGCGTGGTGGTCGACATCCACGACCGCAAACGGGCGGAAGACGAGTTGCGCGTGGCGCGCGACGGGGCGGAAAGCTTGGTCTTGGAACGAACGCTGGAGTTGGATCGGGAACAAACGTTCTTGAAAGCCGTCCTCGACAACGTGGAAGATGGGATCGTCGCCTGCGACCCGCGGGGCGTGCTGACCCTGTTCAACCGGGCGACACGCGAGTTCCACGGGTTGTCCGCCGAGTCGATTTCCGCCGACGCTTGGGCCGAGCGATACGCTCTCTACGGCCCGGATGGCAGCACTCCGCTGGTCGCCGACGCGGTGCCGTTGGCGCGGGCGCTTCGGGGAGAGCGGGTCCGGGACGCCGAAATGGTAATCGCCCCGACCGGCAGTCCGCCGCGGACTGTACTCGCCAGTGGCCAGCCCCTCTTCGACGCGGAAGGCCGGATGCTGGGGGCCGTGGTTTCGATGCACGATGTCACCGACCGCAAGGGCCGCGAGGAGGCCCATGCGCGGGCGGTCCTGGAAGAGAAACGCGCGGAGATCCTGCGGAAAGTCGCCCGGGCCTCGCGCTCCATGAACTCGGTCCTCAGCGCCGACAGCATCGCCGGTATCGTCACCGCGGAGGCGCGGTCCATCGTCGGGGCCCATATCTCGGCCACTTCGCTATTGAACCCCGAAGACCCCGGCTCCGCCCTCCATACTTTCGCGGTGTCCGACAAACACGGCGCCTACCGATTGAACCAAGACAACGTCGCCGATTCCACGCTCCACCCGCTCGTCGAGAACGCGCACGCCCCCGTCCGGCTCACGCGCGCGGAACTCGAAAACCACCCGCTCTACCACACCATCGGCAAAGGCGTGAACGGCTGGCCGCCGCCGAGCGGCTGGCTCGCCGTGCCCATTCTCGGCCACGCCGGCAAGCTCCTCGGATTCATCCAACTCTCGGACAAAGAGGGGGGTGAGTTCGGCGAAGAGGACGAAGCGATTCTCGTACAACTCTCGGCGGTGGCGGGGGCGAGCATCGAAAACGCCCGGCTCTACGGGCGTCTCAAGTATCAAGATCGGCGCAAGGATGAGTTCTTGGCCACCCTCGCGCACGAACTCCGCAACCCGCTCGCACCGGTCCGCAACGGCCTTCAAATTCTCAGGCTGGCCGGCGAATTGCCCGCTAAAGTCGAAAAGGTCCGCCAGATGATGGAACGGCAGATCTCCCATTTGGTCCACCTCGTCGACGACCTGCTCGATGTGTCCCGTGTCACGACGGGGAAAATCGCGCTCAAAATGGAGCGGTTGGAATTGCGGGGGATCGTGGATGCCGCGGTCGAGACGAGTCGGCCCGTGGTCGAAGCCGCCGGGCACGAATTGAGGCTGGATCTCCCCGCCGGGCCGTTCGCGGTCGACGCCGATCCCAACCGATTGGCCCAAGTGCTCACAAATCTCATCACCAATGCCGCGAAATACACTCCGCCGGGCGGGGTGATTCGACTCCGCGCCGAACGGCGGGGTCCGGCCGAAGGAATCGTGCTGAGCGTGAGCGACAACGGCGTGGGACTGCCCAAAGAAATGCTGCCCAAAATCTTCGACATGTTCACCCAAGTCGGCACCTCGCTAGACCGGGCGCAAGGCGGGTTGGGCATCGGCTTGACACTCGTGCGCAAGCTCGTCGAAATGCACGGCGGCACCGTGTCGGCGGAGAGTCCGGGTGCGGGACAAGGCAGTACGTTTACAATCCGGCTGCCGTCGGCGGATATCAAATCCGAGCCGGCCCCACTCCGTTCCGAACGGGACACTCCGGAATTACCGCTGACTTCGGCCCGGCGGATCCTCGTCGTCGACGACAACATCGACGGGGCCGAAAGCTTGGCGATGCTCCTCACGATCCAGGGCCACGATGTGCGAACGGCCCACAGCGGCCCCGCGGGATTGGATGCCGCCCGGGAATTCGGTCCCGATGTCCTCTTCCTCGACATCGGCTTGCCCGGTATGAATGGCTACGAGGTGGCGCAGCGTTTGCGAGAAAATCCTGCCCACCGGGGCTTGGTGATCGTCGCTCTGACCGGTTGGGGCAGCGAAGAGGATCGACGGCGATCGCGCGAGACCGGTTTCGACGACCACCTGACCAAGCCGGTCGAAGCGGAGAGGGTCGCCGAAATACTGGCGAAACTCCGTACTCTGCGGGCGTGACGTCCGATGTCTGGGATGTATTGCTTCTTTGCCGCCGTATCCAACAACAACAAAACTCGCATTTTCAACGACATCGACCCGGAAACATACACGATGATGATCGAGCCACCGCCGTTTTCCGAAGCGCCTCGCACTGCGCCGGATGTGAGACTTCTGTTGCGCGTCTTGGTGGTCGATGACAATCGAGAAGCGGCCGACACGACGGCGGAGTTGCTGGATATTTACGGGGCGGATACCGACGTGCGTTACTGCGGGGCCGACGCGATCT
>JAYTBD010000233.1:0-1982 GCA_043737155.1 Fimbriiglobus sp.
CTTCACCGTCCTCGGCGGGTTGGCGATCCACATGGTCGTCGTATTGCCGCTGCTCGTCTGGCTCCTCGGCGGCATGAACCCGCTCGACTTCTTCCGCAAAATTTCGACGACGCTGGTCACGGCGTTCAGCACGAGTTCGTCGAGCGCGACGCTGCCGACGGCGATCAAAGACGCGGAGGTGAACCTAGGCATCCCAAAGCCGATCGCGCACTTTGTGCTGCCGTTGAGCGCGTCGATGAACCACAACGGCACGGCCCTGTTCGAATCGGTGACGGTGCTCTTCCTCGCCCAAGTCTTCGGCGTCGATTTGACGTTGGAACAGCAGGTCATCGTTCTGGTGCTGAGCATCCTGACGGCGACGGGTATGGCCGGGGTACCGGGCGGGTCGCTGCCGTTGATCGGGATGGTGCTGGCGACCGCGACCAATGACAAGGTTCCGGCGAGTGCGATCGCGATCATCCTCGGCGTGGACCGCATTTTGGACATGTGCCGGACGACGGTGAACGTGGCCGCGGACATGACGACGGCGGTCTTCGTGGCCCGGACGGAGCGCGGTCGGACGGCGTTGGATTGAGTCAGACCCCCGGAAAACCTTCGGCGACGCTGCTCGATTCGAAGTCCCACCCCGCAGCGTTCGCCCCATTCAACATCCGCACCGCTGTCTCCTGAGTCTCCATCACCGCGAAAACCGTCGGGCCCCACGACGATTGCCCGGCCCCAGCGACGCCTTCGATGCGGAGCCAACCGATCAACGCCGCGACGGTCGCGCAGCAGTACGGGCCACCTTGGTCGACCGCGAACGCTTCCCCCGCGGCACGGTTGAATTCGTAGAGTGCTTCGCCGAACACGGGCAGATCGACTTCGTGCAGTGCGGGTAAAATCCCAAGCAGGGCAAGCCTGCAGAGACGTTCGGTCGTGCGCAGATCTGGGTCGCGGGGCCGGGCGAAGGCGAGTCGCTCGCGGTCGCCGTGCCAGCGCTGCGCGGTGCGCGGTCGCAACAGCAGGACGCGCCAAGCATCGGGGAAGTGCCCGCGGTGTAGGATCACCGACGATCCCGGGCGCTCCGGATTCTGGCCGCCGTCGAGAAGTAACCCGCCGCGGGCATAGCCCTCGACGCCGATACGCGAGCGCTCGCCGCGCCCGGCGAGTTTCGCCAATTCGTCCGGTGTCAGCGCGTTGTCACCGAGAAGCCGGCAGCACGCGTCCGTCACGGCCATGGCCAATTGGGTGCCGACGCCGAGGCCGACGTGTTCCGGCGGGCACGCTTCCACCCCGATCTTCAATGGGCCGCGCTGTTCGACGGGCAGTTTTGCGACGACCCGCTGAGCCGCTGTCAACGCCCTGTCAGCGGAGGGGCCGGATGCGCTCCACTCTTCCGCGACTTCCAGCGATAGCTCGATGCCCGGTTGTCGAACCATCAATCCGAGGCCGCCGAAGTGGCGCAAGCCCGCCGGTTCGCCCGCGGTGGGGACGTGCAGCAATCCGAAGTGCAAGCGGCTCGGAGCAGCGATGCGGATCATAGCCGCGCTCCAGAAGCGCAGAAGCGAGCGTGGGATTCGCGCAACTCGGCCATTGCGACGATCTCGGCTTCATCGCCCGTCTTCGCGATGATCGTCCCGAGCTTGTCGAACTCGGCGTCGATCTCCCCTTCGGGTATCAAATGGAACCGCGTCGCCAAGATCGCCGCTTCCAACACGGCGTGGCGCGCCCGGTTGAAACCGACGAACTCGCGGTGCGTCGCCGTCGCCACGACTTCCGCATCCAAGGCGATGCGCTCGTGCGAAGTATCGACCGCGCGGACGATGAACTCGTAACTCCGACAGCAGTCGAGCAGCGCGAACCCCCGTACTTTCAGGGCCGCTCGGGTCGCTGGGACTTCGGTCAACAACCCTGCGGCCGAGCGCGCGATCAGTGCCGCATCGTCGGTGATGTGGAAGACGCCCTCGCCGTGCCGCAGCAAGTTCCGCCCCGTCTGCGACGTG
>JAYTBD010000234.1:0-1981 GCA_043737155.1 Fimbriiglobus sp.
GTCGTTTTCCCGGACCCGGTCGGGCCGGTCACCAAGAAAATCCCGTTGGGCCGTTTAATGATGTTTTGGAAGCGAAGGTAGTCTTCTTCGCCGAAGCCGAGGTCGCGGATGCCGACCATGATGTTGGCCCGGTCTAAAATCCGCATCACGGCGGATTGGCCGTGGACCGTCGGGAGCATGCTGACCCGCAAGTCGTAGTGTTTGTTCTGGATCGTCATCTTGATCCGACCGTCCTGCGGTCGGCGTTTCTCGGAGATGTCGATACTGCCCATGACCTTGATGCGGGCGAGCAGGGCGGACAACAACCGCCGGGGGGCGGCGTCGCGCTCGATGAGGTTGCCGTCGATGCGGTAGCGGATGCGGACCCGATCGCCGAACGGCTCGATGTGAATATCCGAGGCCCGCAACTGCACCGCTTCTTGGATGATGAGGCTCACCAGTTTGACGACGGGGGCTTCCGAGTTCCCCGCATCCGCGAGGTTAGTCGTCGAATCGATCTGCGTCGAGTCGATCTGCGTGCCGGTGAACTCGGCGAGCATGGAGTCCATCGACTCGGTTTCGCTCTGGCCGTAGTTGCGGTTGATGGCGTCGGTTATTTGCTCTTGGACGGCCAGCACCGGCTGGATGTCCTTGTTGAGGATGAACTGCAACTTCTGCAGGGTGTCGTAGTTCGACGGGTCGGACGTGATGATCTTCAGCACGGTGCCTTCGAGCGACAGCGGCAGGATCAGGTTTTCGCGGGCCACCGACTCGGGCACGAGTTCGATGACCGACTTCGGGATTTCCACGTCGGTCAAGTCGATGAACTGCATCCCGCTGAATTCGGCGAGGGCTTCCATCGCCTCGACGGCGGTGGCGTAGTTCATCTTCACGAGCGCATCTTGGAGCTTCAGGCCCTGCGATAGCGAGAGGCCGCGGGCTTCTTCGAGTTGGTCCGCGCTGAGAATCCCCTTGCGGATCAGGATGTCCGTGTAATCGCTGGCGGCCTTCGCCATGGTGGTCACTCCGGGATGGTCAACGGGGTAGCGGCGGCGTGATCGACGGGTCGAACCGATGGTGGAGGATGATCGCCGAGGGATGACGCGGAAAGTCGGCGACACGATGAAACCGCGAGAATGAACGAGAACTGACACTGGAAGTATCGGACACGCCCGCGGCGATAGCAATGGGAAACTGGCGAGCGATGAGGAATTTTCACAATCGGAGCGAGGTGAGGCGGGAGAATCGAGTTCACCCACCCCGGAAGCTGACGCTCCGGACTTGCCACTTGCCCCTGTAAGGCCGGTCACTTCTTCCCGCTCGCTTCGGCGTGCTTCACACACTCCTCGATGCGGACGTCCAGCGAGGTTCCGTGGGCGTTCTTGGCACGGATCACCCCTTTCGCATCGATCACATAAAGCGTCGGCCAGCCGGTCACGTTCCACGCCATCGGGATCGCGCCGCTCGGCCCTTTCGCCCCGCACCAGAACGAACGCCATGTGATCTTGTTCTTTTCCAAAACTTCCTTCAACTCCTTCTTATCCGGGTCACCGTTCACGCCAATCAGCGCGAACGGGCGCCCTTTGTACTTCGCCACGAGTTCGCGCTCGTGCGGAATCAGGCCCATGCACGGCCCGCACCAACTGGCCCAGAAGCTGAGCATCACCGTTTGGCCGCGGTAATCGCTCAGCTTGAACTTCACCCCGTCCAAGTCTTCGCCTTCGATGTCCGGCGCCACTTTGCCGACGCTCAGATGATCCATCTCGAAGATCGAAGATTGGGCGTACTGGCCGACCGTCAAGCCGGGGATGATTTCTTGCTTCGGATATTTTTCGCCGGCCTCGGTGAAGAGTTTGCGCGCTTCCGCTGCCACTTTGGAGACGTCCGCTTTCCGTCGTTCTGCAATCCGCTGTTTACCGTATCGGCCCTCCATCAGCTCGAGGTTGTCTTCGATCAGCGCCGGCAGGCCCGCCAGCGTTTGCAGGCACACCGCCAGCGACAT
>JAYTBD010000235.1:0-1980 GCA_043737155.1 Fimbriiglobus sp.
ATGCGTCGCCTAAGAAACCGTGATGACCCTAACGCCTAAAACCAGGCATTGTACATGGCTGCGTGGTGTGGCTTATCAAGTCTTCGCGGGGGTCTCAACTACTTGAGCGTTTCGACGACAAAGGGGAGAGACATGCGAATTCTACTGCTGTTCTCGGCTATCGGCCTGACGGCGGTTGCCGGTCGGGCGGATGAGCCGGCCAAGCCGATTACCCCGAAAGCGGGCAAAGATCGGGGGACGGTGCGTGAGAGGATGTGGGTTTGGTCGCACGATAAGAGCTTTGTCTGGCCGGCTCACAAGAAGGAAGAGTCGCCCGCCAAGAACCGCATGACTGCCGTGGAGGGGGCCGTTTACCTCGGCGTGCCGAACGTCAAGTGAAGTTCCCCACGATTCGTGGACAGGTGGAGAGCGGTGTAAACTCTGAGCAGAGGAGACACACCGATGGCTGGTTCCCGTAAGGTTTATGCGCCGGAGTTCAAGCTCCAGGCCGTGGCAATGATCACCGACCAGAAGCTCTCCGTGGCCGAAGTCGCACGCCGACTCGGCGTCACCGAGAACCTCCTGCACTCGTGGAAGAAGGCGGTCACGAAGAACGGGTCCGCCGCGTTCCCCGGGGCCGGGCACCTCACCCCGGTCGAGGACGAGCTGCGTCGCCTGCGGGCCGACGTCAAGCGCCTGGAGGTGGAGCGCGACATCCTAAAAAAAGCCGCGGCGTTCTTCGCCACCCAGATGAAGTGACCTTCGCCTGGATCGAGGAACGCAAGACCGAGTGGCCGGTGGCGCAGATGTGCCGCGTCTTGGAGGTGTCGCGCTCGGGCTTCTACGCGTGGCGGTCCCGAGTGCCGAGCGCGACTGAGACCCGGCGCGAGGGGTTGACCGAGCAGGTGACGCGGATTCACGCCGAGGTGAAGGCGCGATACGGGAGCCCGAGAATGCACGCCGAGTTGGTGGATCGGGGGCACGACTGCTGCGTCAACACGGTCGCCCGGGTCATGCGGGAGGCCGGGATTGGAGTTCCCCACGAAAAACGGACACGGGGTTAAGGGTCATTGGGGTTTTGCGGCTTCGTAGTTGACGGGCGACAGGTAGCCCAAAGCCGAGTGTCGCCGGATTCGGTTGTAGAACGTTTCGATGTACTCGAAAATACTCGCCGTCGCTTGCTCGCGGGTGGCGTAGTCCTCGTCGTGAACCAACTCCTTCTTGAGCGTCGCAAAGAAGCTCTCCATCGGGGCGTTATCCCAGCAGTTGCCGCGGCGGCTCATGCTGCACGTGATCCCTTCCTGAGCCAGGAGCCGCTGGTAGTGCTCGCTCGCGTACTGGCTACCGCGGTCCGAGTGGGCCACCAGCCCGGCCCCTGGGAGACGACGGACGACCGCCATCCCCAACGCGTCGACCACCAGCCGGCTGGTCATCGTCGCGGCCATACTCCACCCGACCACCATCCGACTGAACAAGTCCTCCACCGCGGCCAGGTACAGCCAACCCTCGCGCGTCGGAATGTACGTCACGTCCGCGACCCACGACGTGTTCGGCTCTTCGGGATCGAACTGCCGATCCAGCACGTTCGCGGCCACCGGGTGCGTGTGGTCCGAGTCGGTCGTCTGCCGGAATTTCCGCTTGCTCCTCGCCGCAATCCCGGCGTCGCGCATGAGGCGGGCGACGGTGTTGACGCAGCAGTCGTGCCCCCGCTCCACCAACTCCGCGTGGATGCGGGGGCTGCCGTAGCGGGCCTTGACCTCGGCGTGGACGGCCGCGACCTCGGCGGCCAACGTCTCGCGTCGTTGCTCCTGCGCGCTGGTGTCGCGAAGAACCCACGAGTAGTAACCCGCGGTGGACACGCCGAGGGCGTCGCACATCCACGCGACGGGCCATGTGCCCTGGTCTTCGTCGATGAGGGCGTAACTCACGGCGACTCCCGGGCGAAGAGAGCCGTAGCTTTTTTTAGGATGTCCCGCTCGGCCTTGAGGCGTGTGACCTCGG
>JAYTBD010000236.1:0-1980 GCA_043737155.1 Fimbriiglobus sp.
GGTGTCGATGCCGCCGGGCATCCGGCCGCAGATGACGCCCCCGGCTTCGATCATGGGGCAAATCTTGCACGTCGGCATCCACCGCCGCAAGGGGCCGCAAGGGGGTGACCTCGCGGCGGTCGGTCCGACCGGGCTGATGGCCGAGCGCACGGGCAGCGGGGAAAAGTACGAGGTGGCGGTGTGGCGACCCAAGGACCGCAACCGACCGGAAGCGTGGGAGCGCGTCGAAGTCTCGAACTCGGCTTGGGAAGCCGGCCCGGCGGGGCGGAGTGCGACGTTCGTCCACGGCGGGCGGTCGCACTCGGTGACTTTCCGCACCCCGCTGGAAGAGCGGATGGACTTGCGGACGACCGCCGATTGGCTGGTCCGACCGCGGCTCTTGCAACTGCCGGGGATTGCCGAAGTGATCGTGATGGGCGGCGACAAGAAAGAGTACCAAGTGCTGGTCGATCCCGCCAAGTTGCAGGAGTACAAGGTCTCGCTGCAAGATGTCGAGAAAGCGATCGTCGCCAACAACCTCAACGCGAGCGGTGGCTTCATCGAGGAAGGCCAAAACGAGCGGCCCGTGCGCGTGATCGCCCGGCTCGGGCCGCTGCCCGAGAAAGTCGTGGCCGACCTGCGCAAAGTGGTGGTGAAGGTGAACGACGATCGCTCGGTGCTGCTCGGCAACGTCGCAACGATCGAGGAAGGCCCGGCCCCCAAACGGGGCGACGCGAGCATCGACGGCAGCCCCGGCGTCATCTTGACCATCGTCAAACAGCCGCACTGGGACACCCGCAAATTGACCGACGAAGTCAAAGCGGCCTTGAAGGAGTCCGAGGCTGCGCTCCCCGCCGACGTGGTGATCCAAACCGAATTGTTCCAACTCAAGAGCTTCATCGACCGCGGCGTCTACTACGTCGAAGAGGCTCTCGTCATCGGGGCCGTCCTGGTCGTGATCGTCCTGTTCCTCTTCTTGCTGAATATCCGCACCACGTTCATCACGCTCACCGCCATCCCCCTCTCTTTGGTCGTCACGACGCTGGTCTTCCGGCTCATCGGGCTCATCACCGGCGAAGAGTTGTCGATCAACGTGATGACGCTCGGCGGCATCGCCGTGGCGATGGGCGAGTTGGTCGACGACGCCATCGTGGATGTGGAGAACATCTACCGCCGCCTGGGCGAGAACAACACTTTGCCCGTGCCGAAGCCGGCGATCGTGGTGGTCTACCAAGCGAGCCGGGAAATCCGCTCGGCCATCGTCTTCGGGACCGCGGTCGTGATCCTCGCGTTTCTGCCGCTCTTCGCGCTGTCCGGCGTCGAAGGCCGGCTGTTCGTGCCACTCGGCATCGCCTACATCGTGTCCATCCTCGCATCGCTCGTTGTCTCGCTGACCGTCACGCCGGTTCTGTCGTACTACCTCATGCCCAAAACCGGTTCCGGCCACGGCCACCGCGACGGGTTCCTCCTGCGCGGCTTGAAGTGGGTCGCCGGCTTCTTGATCCGATTCAGCATGAGCCGGGCGGGCATCTTGCTCGTGCTGACGTGGATCGCGGTCGGCGTGAGCGGTTGGCAACTGTCCCGGCTCGGGGCCGATTTCCTCCCGAAGTTCGACGAAGGGAGTGTGCAGGTGAACGTCGGCCTGCCCGGCGGTTCGTCGCTGAAAGCCTCCAACGAGGTGTCGGTGTTCATCGACGAGCGGCTGAAGACGATGCAGAAGACGCCCACGAACCCCGATGGGCCGATCTTGCACTTCACCCGACGCACCGGACGGGCCGAAAGGGACGAACACGCGGAACCGGTGAACGTGGGCGAGTACATCCTGACCATGAACCCCGACACCGGAATTCGCCGGGACGAATTCCTCAAGACGCTTTTGCTCGACCTCCGCTCGGCCGCGCCGGGCGTCGAGATCGAAACCGAGCAGCCGCTCTCGCACCTCATCAGCCACATGCTGTCCGGGGTGCGCTCGCAGATCGCGATCATTCTGCACGGGGATGA
>JAYTBD010000237.1:0-11767 GCA_043737155.1 Fimbriiglobus sp.
TGGCCCAAACCGACCTCCCGCAGGCCGCGGTGCGAAAACGAAGACCGGTACCCGCACAACAGCCACATCAACAACTATTGGTGAATTATCCGGGCTAGGTACTCGACCGCGGGATGAGGCGATAATGGTCGGACCCGTCGTGAACACTGACATGTAGCCCCGCCAGTGGGTCGGCCAGCCCGACGATTACCAAGACGAACCCATTCAGTGCGTGTGCCGACTTGTTGAAGCACTCGGCGATGCTTGCTAGATCGCGGACCGACGGCTGCGGTTCTCGATCCGGGTGCGTGTGCCAGTCTCCGATGAAGTACACACCGGCTGCGTGCCGATCAGCAATCTCGGCCCGTTCCGCCGCCCTGTTTGGCACGTAGCTCGTTCGCGTCCGTCGGTCACCACGCCTGGGGCCGGTCGCCTCGACCACCACGATCCACTGGTCTTCGATCCGCGCGAAGAGTTGCCCGCCCGCTTCTAGATCCCGACGACCGATCTGGCGGTGGCGGAGCAGGTGGATGAGAACGTCATCGGACAGGACGATCACCTGACCCGACGCACCGATTGGGTATTCGATCACGTTGCGGGTACTCCGCATTCGACGCAGTGGGTGGTACTCGGCCACACGGCTTCTTCGATGAAGCCGCCGCTTTCCCGTCTCCCGCTTGGTAGAGCCATGCCGGATTCCATGCGCCGCCCGCGCCTTCCAGCAACGCACGACGGCCGACCCAGGTGCGGCGAACGGATGTTGAAATCACGCTCAGGAGGCAGTCGAGCGCGGTTTCGGCGAGGAGTGACACGACGTGACCGAGTTCAACGGGGCCGTATGGTTGGTAGGTGGCCACGCACGCGGGTTCCTGCTTGAGCGTGCCGCCGGCCGGCCAATCTGTCACCCGAAGAGTCGGGATGCTATTCCTGCTTCGACCTGCCTTTGTCCTGCTACCATGGGCTAGCGATCTGTTTCAGAATCCTCGCACCCCCCACTCGGAATCGAGTCGTCCATGTCCGTTTCCCAAGTGAACAGCGAAATCTCTCGCGAGGAGTTCCTCCGCAATCTCCGCGATTCCGACAGCGTTTCCGCAGACGACTTTGCCACGTACGAGGGCGAGAGTGACGGACCTTCAATACTGCGACGCCTCATCGATTCGCAATTGCTAACGCAGTTTCAGATCGAGGCCATCGCCGGTCGTCACTTCGAACGATTGCGGATCGGCAATTACGATGTCCTTTCGCGTCTGGGCACCGGCGGAATGGGCACCGTCTTCAAAGCCCGGCACCGCCGGATGAAGCGGATCGTCGCGGTGAAGGTGCTTTCTCCCGAAGTTGCCCGCCAAGGCTCCTTTGTCCAACGATTCCAGCGAGAAGTGGAGACGATCGCCCAACTTTCGCACCCGAACATCGTGATGGCTTACGACGCAGATGAGGCGGAAATCGGACACTTTCTGGTCATGGAATTCGTCGATGGCCGCGATCTCGCTTCCGAAATTGAAAAGGCTGGCCCGCTTTCGCTGGCCGCAGCGGTGGACTGCATCGCGCAGGCCGCCGCGGGCTTGGGTTTCGCCCATGCGAAGGGGATCGTTCACCGGGATATTAAACCGGCGAATTTGATGCTCACTAATGACGGCCTCGTCAAAGTCGCGGACCTCGGATTAGCCCGCCTGACCGTGGCCGCGGAGGGGGACAGCCAGAACTTTTCGTTGACCCGGGCGGGGGGCATTCTTGGCACGGTCGATTACATGCCACCCGAACAGGCGGTCGATTCCACCACCATCGACCATCGCGCCGACATCTACAGTCTCGGCTGCACGCTGTACTACTTGCTGGCGGGCAAGCCGCCCTATTTTGCCGCGTCGTTGATGGGGCTGATGCTGCAACACCGCGAGGCGAAAATCCCGGATCTGCGGGATACTCGTCCGGATGTACCGCTGGCGCTGGTCGCGGCGTTCGAGCGAATGGTTGCCAAGCGACCCGCGGATCGCCCGGAGAATATGGCCGAAGTCGCCCGCATGATGGAGGCGTTAAAGAGCCAAGTCAAACAACATACGGCACGGCCGAACTTGGAGCGGACATCGACATCCGCGAACGTGAATAATTCCGACATGACGATCGACACGGCTAGCGGTTCATCCCTGATCGCCCTGACGCCTCTCCCCGCATTCGAATCTCGACCCAGCTCCGATCTCGTGTTGATTCTCGTCGAGCCGTCTCGCACTCAAACTGGCATTATGCGGGGGTATTTGTCCGGTCTCGGAATTGCGAAGGTTCACCCGACCAAATCGGGTGCGGAGGCTCTGGCGATGGTTAAGCGGGAATCGGCCCACGCGATCCTGAGTTCGATGCAGCTATCGGACATGACCGGTGTCCAACTCGCTTCGTCTCTCATGGCCGACCCGGAATGTTCCAGAGCTGGATTTGTCCTCATGAGCAGCGCATCGGATGCGAGTCAGGCGAGTGCCGTCGCCGGTGAGCTGCGGACGGTTTTCCTTATGAAACCATTCCATTTGAAACAACTTGCCGACGCAATAGCTGCGGCAACGGGTCGGAACCCCGAAGAGTTCATGCCCGATTGACAACCGCAACCCGCAGTGTGATTTCGCCGAGATCGCTCTGGAATACGAGGGTATGCCAATCGAGCGAGGAACCGAAAGGGGTTGCCGGCGCGGGGCCAGCAACGATTTTTGGCGTTCCGAAGGCGTAATGCCCGTCGGTCCCCGATAGCAACGCTTTCCCGTGCCCAGCGATCACATTCGCGATTTCCCCGAGGCAATCGGCGGCGAGATCCCCATCGACGACAGAGACTTCTCCCGCCAGAACCCGACGTGCGAGTACGACCTCGATCGCATCACTGACGCCCAAGGCCAGAAGTCCTCGGCCGGCGGGGAACGTCAATTCGATGAATGCCGTCCTGTGGGTGATGTCCGGGAACTTCGAAGTGCGGTCCGATAAGATGGGGACTACGTCAGTACGGGCGACTTCTCGGAACGCGACGACCGCCGCTTCGATCAGCGACTCTCGAAAATGTGAATCAATCCAGATTGCTCCGGATGAAACTGCGGCGTCGGCCATGACTCAATTCCTCGGAGTGTGCTGCTGAGGCACACGCTGATAATATCCCGACTTCAACCGTTCGACCCGCGCGAATACATCGCTGAGGTTGAAGGTCGATTCCGAGCCACCGAGTACCAGAAAGCCGTCCTGTCTCAAGACATGAGTGGTCCTGGCCAAGATCTCGCGCCGCGTAGACGGATCAAAGTAGATCATCACATTCCGCAGGAAGATCACGTCGAACATCGGCAGCGCGGGCCAAGCAGCGGCCAAGTTGAACGGTCGGAACTCGACCATCTTACGGATCGAGAGATCGAGGTGCCACGCGGTGCCGGACTGTTTGAAATACTTCACCATCAGGTACGCCGGAAGCCCGCGATTCGCTTCGAAATGGGTGTAAATTCCTTCTCGGGCTTTGGCGATCACCCCGGTCGAAATGTCGGTGCCGAGGAGCGTGATTTGCCAATTGGCGAGTTGCGGGAAATACTCCCGGAGCAGTATGGCAATCGTGTAGGCTTCCTGCCCCGTGGAGCAGGCCGCCGACCAGAATGCCAGTTTGCGCGCGGCCCCGCGGGCCTCGATGAGTTCGGGGATGACTTGCTTCCGCAAAACTTCGAAAGGTGTGAAGTCGCGGAAGAACGACGTCTCGGAGGTGACCAGCGCATCCACGACCTCTGTAACAATTCCGGGATCCGGCTGGAGGCGGATCCGGGCGACCAATTCTCCGATCGAAGGCACGCCGAGTTTCAGGATGACCGGCGCGAGACGAGCTTCGACGAGATAGCGCTTGTCGGTATCGAGAACGACCGCGCTTCGCTCCCGGAGCAGATTGCGGATATAGTCGAATTCGGAGTCCGTCATGACTTCCCCGCGACGCGACGGGTGATTTCGCCGGGGATGAGCGACAGCGGAAGCACGCGGTCGGCGAGGCCCGCTCGGACGACGAAACCGGGCATCCCCCACACGACCGACGTGGCCTCGTCTTGCGCGATCACCTGACCGCCCGCATCGCGAATCGCTTCGCACCCTCGCAAGCCGTCTCGCCCCATTCCCGTCAGGACGACGCCCAAAGTTCCCGCCCCGAACGTCGCCGCCACGGAGTGGAATAGAACGTCCGCCGCCGGCCGGCACGAATTCTCGGGGGGGTTCTGATTCGTTTGGATGCGAACCTCCGTGCCCACGCGCGCCACGGTCAGGTGGTAGCCCCCGGGTGCGATCCAACAATTGCCTGCTCGAAGAGCGTCCCCCGGCGCGGCTTCGTGAAATCGCAGCGGGTACTGGGACGCCATTCGTTCGGCGAGGAGTTTCGTGAACATCGGCGGCATGTGCTGCACGATGAGGATCGGCACCGGGAACGAGGCCGGGAGCCGGCTGAAGACTTCGGCGAGTGCGTTTGGCCCACCCGTCGAGGTGCCGATGACGACGACCTCGACATTGCCTTTCGATAGGGGCCGCTGAACAACTTTCGGGTATTGCGAGACGAGTGGGTCCGACCGACACAGGGCTTTGATGGAGGGAATCAGTTCCTCGCGGATGACTTTTAAAGACGCGTCCAAACCGCCGGCATTGGAGGGTTTCGCGAAGTAGTCACTCGCTCCGAGGGCGAGGGCCTCGAGAGTCGTCGCGGCGCCGAGTTCGGTGAGGGAACTGAACATAATCACGGGCAGTTTGCGGTGGGTCTTCCGCAATTCACGGAGCATTTCGAGCCCGTCCATCTCCGGCATTTCGACGTCGAGAATCACGATGTCGGGACTGAGTTGTGTGAGTTTGGCGAGGGCGATTTTTCCGTTGGCGGCCGTGCCCACGACCTCCAAATCGGGATCGCGGGCGAGTTCGTCTCCGACGCCGCGTCGTACGATGACAGAATCGTCCACGATGAGGACGCGGATTTTAGACACGGTGAAAGATCCGTTGGAACGCGGTGGGGGAATGGAGTGCGTCAGCAATCCAACACATCCAGCAGGCTCAACTTCGCCAGTAAAACTTCTTTCGTGAAAGGTTTCATCAAATACTCGTTCGCCCCGGCATCGAGAGCCTTCACCACCTGCTCACTCTCCGATTCAGTCGTCACCATCATTATCCGGATGCGGTCGTAGATGCGTTGCGAACGTACGGACTTGATGAATTCGTACCCGTCCATCACCGGCATATTCCAATCGACCAGAATGAGGTTCAAGTCCGGGTCGACCCCCAATTGGTTCAACGCCTCGCGGCCATCGCCGGCTTCGACGACTTCCATCCCCAATTCGCGGAGGATGTTACCGATGATGATCCGGACGGTCCGGGAATCGTCGATGACCAGCGCTCGCATCCTCGCCCTCCCCAATTCCCCATGGCTGTAGTCTACGACTGAAAGTGCGATACCAGCTTCTGCAAACCCGTCGCCAAGCGGGAAAGTTCGTTCGCCGCTGTTTGGGTTTGGCTGGCACCTTCCGTCGTGCTGCGGGCGGCTTGGGCGACGCCCACGATATTCTGCGCGATTTCGCTACTCCCTTTGGCCGCCTCAGTGACGTTGCGACTGATTTCGCTCGTTGTGGCCGTCTGTTCCTCCACGGCGCTTGCGATCGTGCTTTGAATCTCGTTGATCTGATTGATGATGTTGCCGATCTGTCCGATCGCCTCGACCGCTCCCTTGGTATCGCCTTGGATCGCTTCGATCTTCCGGCTGATATCTTCGGTCGCTTTGGCGGTTTGCTTGGCCAATTCCTTCACCTCGTTGGCCACAACCGCGAATCCCTTACCCGCTTCCCCCGCCCGGGCTGCCTCGATGGTCGCGTTCAACGCTAGTAAATTCGTTTGCTGGGCAATCGAGGTAATCACTTTGATCACGTTGCCGATCTCGGCACTCGATTCGCCGAGCTTAGCCACCTTCGCGTTGGTTTTTTCGGCGACTTTCACGGCCGTGCCCGCGATGCGCGCGGCCTCGTGGGCACTCTTCGATATCTCGCGGATACTCGCCCCCATCTCTTCAGACGCTGTGGCGACCGTCGCCACGTTCACGCTCACTTGCTCGGCCGCCGCACTGGCCACGTTGGACTGCGTCGCCGTTTCTTCAGAGTTGGCCGCCATCTGTTGGCTGACGGCCGTCAATTCGTGGGCAGCCCCGGCCAAGGACTGCGCGGTCTTGGCGATGTTTTCTTGCTGCGTTTGCAAGCCGTTGGCCATTTGATCCAACGACACGGCCAACTCTCCTATCTCGTCGCGGCGGGTCATTTTCAAGCGATTGGTGAACACTCCACCGGCGATTTGTTGGGAAAGGCGGACGGCCTGCGACATGGGGCTCGTGATCGATCGAGTCACCAAGAGGGACAGCAGAATGCTCAAGGCGATTCCCACCGCGGCGGTGCTACTCGTGCTCCACAACGAGGTTTCGTATGCATTTTGGCTGGCTTTCTTGTCCTCTTCCAACTTTGCGTCCAAACTGGTTTTTAATCGGGATAGACCCTGACCGCAGGCCGTGGATAACTCCCAGAGGATACCGATCGACATCGCCTTGGAGCGGTTCTTGGTATCTTCGTGCGATAGCTTCAAAAGTTGCTTGATCAGTTCCTTGAGTTCGGCATACGGCGACGCGACTGCTTCGACCGCGGACATCTCCTTGGGCGTAGCTTGCGTTCGGAGAGTGAACAGGTTCGAATCGATTCCGGTCTCCGTCGCTTTGACCTCGGCTTCCAGACTCGTCATTTCGACCTCACCGGAGGCTTCGATATGCTTTTTCAGCAAGCGATGGAACGAGCGCAATTTCAGCAGCAGGTCGGTGATCGATCGACTCTTTTTGTACGTTGTCACCGCGAGTCCGGGATCCTGTTTCATCACCATTTCCGCATCGGCCGCCACCAGTAATGGAGTCAAGGCCGCTTCGATTGCGGATGTCTTTTCCGCGATTTTGCCGTTCAGGAGTTCAGCCGCTTTCAAATTGGTATTCCGGACGGATAGCTCGATCGCCTCGGCTTGCTGGATTTGGAATTGCTTCCAACTGGAATCGAAAGCTGCCAACGCTTCCTTTTCGTCGGCCGTGCCGTTTCGTTCGATTTGCTTCTCCAACTCGAGGCGCGATTGATTGACCGCCTCCTCGGATTTTTTGGACTGACTTGCGAACCCTTTGGACTGCTCGTCATTGTCCGAAATGATGCAGTTCTTTTGGGCGCGGATCGTTTGCAGCTGGTCGATTTGCATCTGCGTTGCCAAATTCCGCTTCAGCACGGTCACATCGACGAGGTATTGAACACGCGCGTTCAACGATCGAAATTGCACGATGCCGACGATGGTGATGACCAAGGCCGTGACGACCAAGAACCCGATGATGATGCCGATCTTGGTCCGCAAACGCAAGTGTTGCACGTGAGTATCTCCGGGGTGGTTTCAATCCGGGCTCAATCCCGGTGGTCGCCGAGGTTTAGCAATTCATCCGTATCTAAAATCAAGAGCAACCGCCGTTCGAGCTTGTATGCGCCGCGGAGCAATTCGCGGGCGTTGCCCTGCAGCGTCTCCGGGGGCCGTTCGAACGCGGTTTCTCGAACTGTCATCACATCCCCGAATTCGTCCACCAAGAGGCTGACCGCCCCGTCGTCCGTGCGCACGACCACGTTCATGGGGAAAGACCCGTCCAGTCGCTCCGGCAAGCCGAGCCGCCGGCGCAGATCGAGTGCGGTCACGATCTGCCCGCGAAGATTGATCAGCCCCCTGACGGCGGGATGGGCGAGCGGAACCCGCGTGATTTCCAGATTCCGAATGACTTCTTGCACGCATTGAACATCGATGCCGAAGTAGTACCCGTCCAAGTAAAAGGTGCAATATTGTTTCTCGTCGGTCACGAATTATCCCTCCGCCACGGTCGGATCGTGAATGCTTTGATCGATCCGCTCGATGAGACCATTCACATCGAGGAACTCGGTGACTTTCTCTTGGACGACAGCGGTAAAGAGCACCCCACGGCGACGGGCTTTGGATTCGGTGATGACGGCTTCTTCGACGATGTCGAGGATGCGTCCCACCAGCAATCCGACCGTGCGATTTTGCGCCGTGCACACGACGACTTGCACCGGCGAATCGGATCTCTTCGCGCGGACGGATCGACTCCGATTTCGCTTCCGACCGAGTAACCCCGCAACGTTGACCAGCGGCAGGATGGCCCCCCGGTATTGAACGACGTATCGATTACCGATCCTCTCCAGAGCCGACCTCGGAAACTCCTCGAGCCGGGCTACGAGCGAGAGCGAGACGGCCATCCGGTCTCCGGCGCGCGTGGAAAAGAGTAAGAAGGATTCTTTCGGGGCGACGGGCAAGGCGACATCTTCTCCGTGCGATCTGCCGCGCGACCCCGAGATAATGCCCGCTCGTTGAGCGAGGCCGGGCACGTCCAATATGAGCGCCACTTTTCCATCGCCCATGATCGTCGCCCCCACGAACGCGCCGACGCCCTTGACTTGCCGTTGCAGCGGTTTGACGACGATCTCTTCGGTGTCGTGGATCGCGTCGACGACCAAACCGAACTGTTCGTCTTCGGCCCGGAGGACGACGATATTGATCGCGCCGTCGGAGCCTTCCCGATCCTCGCCGATCCGGAGTTCGCGATTCAAATAAACGAGCGGAAGAAGATTGCCCCGGAGTCGATAAACGGTCGCACCCCGGAAACTTTCTATCCCGGTTGTCGCCTGTTCGCCTTCGAGCCTCATCATTTCCAAAAGGCTCGCCTGATGGATCGCGTAGCGGTCCCCGCCGGCCGAGACCGTCAACACGGGAATGATGGCCAGCGTGAGCGGGATCTTCATTGTCAGCGTGGTGCCCCGGCCTAGCTTCGACTCGATCTCAACGGAACCTCCGATCTTTTTTACGTTCGTGCGGACCACATCCATGCCGACGCCGCGGCCGGAGAAGTTCGTAACTTTGTCAGTCGTCGAGAAACCCGGCAAGAAGATCATTTCGACGATCTCCCACTCGGACAGGCGCCGGGCCTGCTCCGCGGTCAGGAGCTTCGCGGCGATGGCCTTCTCGCGCACCCGGGACGGGTCGATCCCCCGTCCGTCGTCCGAGATTCGAATGATGACCTTGCCGCCTTCGTGAGACGCCCGCAGCGCGAGCCGGCCTTCCTCGGGTTTTCCGCGGGCGATTCGCTCCTCCGGGGTTTCGAACCCGTGGTCAATCGCGTTGCGGACCAAGTGCGTCAACGGGTCGCGGATGGCTTCGACGATGGTCTTGTCGAGTTCGATCTCCTCGCCGTCGAGTTCGAGGCGCACCCGTTTGCCGCACGCCACGGCGAGGTCGCGGACCACCCGGGGGAACTTTCCCCACATGTTCCCGATCGGTTGCATGCGGGTCTTCAAGACGTTCGCTTGCAATTCCGCGGTGAGCAGGTTGAGCCGTTGAACCGCACTCAGGAATTTGGCGTTCTCTTGCGTACCGCTTAACTGCTTGATCTGGTTGCGGGCGAGGACCAATTCCCCGACGAGTGTCATCAATTGATCGAGCAACCCGACATCGACGCGCAGGGCCGAATCGGCCACGGTTGTCGCCCGCGGTTCAGCGGGCTCCGCCTGCACGAGGGATGGCGGCTTTGCATTGCGCAATGGCTCGATTTCCGCGCGGGGCGATTGTTGCGCAACTACTGCCGGAGGAGGTGGCTGTGGTAGGTGAGATGGAATGAATTCCGAAACCGCGGTCGGCTGTGGCGATGCTACGGCGTCGGAATCCAATAGCCCCGCCAGTCTTCCGATCACGCCCCCGTATTCACCGTCGCCTTCCGCGCTGGTCTTCTCCAGTACGCCCAATATTGTCCGAATTGCGTCCAAAGATCCGAGGAGCGCGCTCGCGATCACCGGAGCATATGCGATCTCGCGGATGCGGATCTTCGTCAGCAGGTTTTCGGCGGCGTGCGCCACGGCTTGTAACTTCGGCAGGCCGAGGAACCCGGCGGAGCCCTTCACCGTGTGGAGCGCCCTAAAGACCCGTGCGATCGTCTCGGCGTCGTCCGGCACCTCCTCTAACTTGACCAAGTCGAGGTCGAGCTGGGCGAGGCTCTCGTGGGTTTCCAACAGGAACTCGCGAATGATCTCGTTCATGAATTTTGCCCGACGAGTGCAAACCATCGAACGATACGAACGCGGTTGGAAATTCGGTAATGACCTATCAGTGTGTAGATCGCTCGTACCTGGCCTGCGAATATAGGCCTTCAAAGGCCATCAACACACTGATAGGCCAATACCGGAAATTCGAATACCGCGGATGGTGGTCTGCCGTCTCCCTCCGGGTTGAGTAATTCACAATACGAGTGCGCAGGATAACTTCACTTGGATCTATGAGTACCCGTCCGTCCGGGCTCTGCAACTTGAGCTTGATGAATTTGGATGAACCCGCAAGATTTCGCGGTGCTAAGGATTGTAGTGCGCGGAAAGAGCCGGATATTCCAGTTGTCACGCTCGGACAGAATTGTTCAATATTGGGGCCCTCCTCACGATCCGACGCCTATTTACCGACATCGGATCGTACTTTACACGAACGTTCGATCGCGCAGGCCCACCCGACACAGCAGTACTACTCGACCTTCCCACAATCGCTGATGGTGACCTTGGCCGACGTCTGCCCACTACGTGAACCGACTGCTTCAATCTTCTTGACCACGTCGTAACCCCTCGACTTGCCCGAACACGACGTGCTTGCCGTCGAGATGTGGCGTTGAGGCGGTGCAGAGGAAAAACTGAGAGCCATTCGTGTTCGGCCCGGCATTCGCCATCGAAAGGGTACCGGCCCCGAAGTGTTTGCCAGCCTTGCCTTCGAACGTTTCGTCGTCGAACTTTCCGCCGTAGATCGACTCACCGCCCCTGCCGTCACCGCGGGTGAAGTCGCCCGCCTGGCACATGAAATCCGGGATCACGCGATGGAACAACGAGCCCTTGAAGGCGAGCGGCGTCCCCGCCTTGTTCTTGGTGCCGACGCACAATTGCAGGAAGTTCTCGGTGGTCTTGGGGCAAGTGTCCCCGAACAGTTCCATCTCGATCCGCCCCGCCGCCTTGCCGTCGATGGTCATCTCGAAGAAAACCTTGGGATTCCTCGGGTTCACGGCGTGGAAGGGTTTGTAATCGTCTGACATTGAAATCACTCGCTCGGGTGCTGTGGGTTGACCGCCCTCAGTGTCCGGCCTCTTCGTTGAGCACGAGGGCAGGACCGCGAGGCAGGCCAACAGGATGATTCCACGCAGGAGGATCACTGGCCTGTGACTCATGATGGTCTCCATTGGAAGAATCAGATGAGGGAATTATCGGTCCGCACGAGGGGAAGACAAGGAAGCTGCACCTGAGAGGTCCGTGAAGAGCCCAGCCCGGAAACGTCGGTTTCCCGGCCCCGTTCAAGCGAACATCCGGTAACATGAGCGAAGCACCATGCTCTTTCCCGAGCAGATTGGGCCATGGCACTGGCTTGCCGACACGCACCATCGCCTCAGCCAGCTCTTTTTAAAGCTTAACCAGCCGGCGGAGGCCGAGAAGGCGTTACGCCTTGCGGTCGAGATTTACGACGTCCGAGAGGTTCGCTTTCCTCGTGGAGAACACAGTGAGTCGGAACGTTTGGCGGCTTATCATGACTTGGGTCAGCTCGATCTGGCCGCCCGACGTTACACCGAGGCCGAAGCTCCGCTCCGCATCTGCCTCACCATCAGTGAGAAGTTGCAGCCCGACGCCTGGACGACGTTCAACACGAAGTCGCTGCTCGGCAGGGCGATGCTGGGCCAGAAGAAATA
>JAYTBD010000238.1:0-5027 GCA_043737155.1 Fimbriiglobus sp.
GTGAGAGGCTCTTCGACGGAGTCAATCTTCCCGCCTTGGGATACGCGTGCACGAAGCACGAAGCGTCGCCGCTGGCTACTCATATCGTTTTGTCTCGGCAGTGACCGACTGTCGCCGAACCCCTCGCGCAAGCGGCCGCAGAAGAGTTTGTCCGTCAATCGCCACCTTGCCGTTCCGATCGTCGCCGCGGCACAAACACCACCGCTTGTCCCCGGTCGAAGCTATCCCTTCCCGATGCGTGCATCACCCGCATCCACCCCGAGCCGGGTTCGTCTAATTTGCCGATCAATCCGTCGTCCATCCCCGCGCGGAGTAGGAACGCCACGGGTCGGTAGTCGTTCACCAACCCTCGCAGCGTCGCCCGGTGCAGCCCGGCGTCCTCCTGCAGCATCCCGGCCCAATAGCGGTTCCATTCGGCTTTGTCGAAGTGGTAATAGCGGCCATCGTGCGAGACCTTCCACTGCGGATTGCCCCGGACAACGACTCCGCCCCAAAAGAAGTCGCAGTAAACCGTCCCCGGCGGCAGGGCTTCTTTCATCCGAGCCACGGCCTCGAACGGGTAGTAATCCATGTGCGGATCGACGGGCGTCCGCTCCGGTGCCGCGATCTCAGCGATCGCGAAGCGGCCGAGTCCTATGCAGATAGCAACTGCATAAGCGATGACCAGAATCGACTTCCACCGTCGGATCATCGGCGGTGGAAGCGAACCACCCGATGCCGGGGCGAACGCCCGGTAGGCGATCGGTATGAGGGCGAAGCCGAGGAAGACGGCGAAGCGGTACATCTGCCAGGTCAGCGCCGCCATCGCCAATGCGGTGATTACTTCTTCGGCCTTCAATCGCCGCCGTCGGAACAGGATTAATCCCACGAAGATGACGAGCGCAATCAGCGTCGTCCCGCGTCCTTCCAAGCCGTATTGCCCCCAAAACGTCAGCCCGTCCCAGAAAAGCGGCATCCATTCCGAGACGTCGAGATGCTTCGACATTTGCTCATTAGCGCGGGCGAGTTCGAATGTTTCGAGGGGACTCGGGCAGGCGAACGATGCGGCGATGGCGAGCGCGCTCAACCCCGCGAGATCCCACGGGAATGCTCCGCGTGCCCCCGGTCGGCGCAGCCAACGCACCACCGCGCCGATGGTCATGGGGCCGAGCCACGCCCCGGCCATCAACACGGACGGGTGCGCATTATGCCAGACGACGAACAGGATCGCTCCGAGCAGAAGCTTCTTCCACAGCTTGCACTCGGCCCAAGTCAGCGCCATCGTGAGGCCGAAGCCGAGCAGCGCGAACGTCTGCGGGCGGATACTGGCGAACGTGTATGCCGGGAGAAAGCCGTACAGTAGCGCGAGCGCGGCGGGCCAACCCCACGCACCCTGTCGGCGTAGCGCCCACGCCACCGCGGCGTACCCGCCGATCCAGAGCGCCCCTTCGACGATCTGCAACAATGGCCAACCGCCGGCGGACCAAAGTTGATAGAAGATGACTTGCGACAACCAGCAAATGGGGACGTTTCGGACGTGCTCCTTGCCGTGCAGAAATGGCTCGTGGCACGGCAGTTCCCCCGTCTGGCAAATGATCGCGCCGAACTCGAGTTGCCAGTACATGTCCACATCGTGGATGTACTTCACGAACAAACTGCCGAAGAGGACCGCCACCGTCAGCCCGAAGATCGGCAATCGTTCCAGCCTGATGAGAATCCGCGGCGGGGAATCAATCGACATAAGGGTCGGCACCCAAGTCTTGGAGCATTTCTTGTCGTTGCTTGTCGTAGTTCATCAGGTCGAGCCGCTGCTTGCGGTGCTTGCGTTCGAGCCGCTTTTGCGAGATGCGGAATAGCTTGCGGTAGCGGTTCCAATCGCGGTTGCCCCCGGCTTGCCCGATCGCGACCAGCGCTTTCTTGCGCGCCACACCCAAGCCTTCGAGCAGTTGATCTTCCAAGCTCAGAAAGAACTGCGCGGTGCCGGGGTCGCCTTGGCGACCGGCCCGGCCCGCGAGTTGGCGGTCGATGCGCGCCGCTTCGTGGCGCTCGGTGCCGATGACGTGCAGGCCGCCGTTCTCCGCGACCTTGGGCCCGAGCTTGATGTCGGTCCCCCGACCGGCCATGTTCGTCGCCACCGTCACGTTGCCGAGCTGCCCGGCGCGCGACACGATCACCGCTTCTTGGTCGTTCTGCCGGGCGTTGAGCACCTTGTGTTCGACCCCGCCGGCGATGAGCATCTTGGATAGTTTCTCGGATGCATCGACGGTCCGTGTGCCGATGAGTACCGGCCGGCCCCCGGCCATCATCGCCTGCACCTGCTTCACCACCGCTTCGAACTTCGCCTGCTCCGTCGGGAAGACCAAATCCGTGTGCTGCACGCGCTTCACCGGCCGATTCGTCGGCACCTTCGTCACCCAGCGCCGGTAGACTTTCCGCAGTTCCCAGAAGTTCGGCATCAGCGTCCCGGACATGCCGCCGAGCTTTTTATAAAGCCGGTAGAAGTTCATATACGTCACCTGCGCCGCGTGGTCGGACTGCATCGTGATCGGCACTTTCTCCTTCGCTTCCACGGCTTGGTGCAGCCCGTCGCGCCAGTTGCGGTCCGGCATCGGCCGGCCGGTGCCCTCGTCGATGATGACGATCTTCTGCTCCGGACTGACCATGTAGTGGTGGTCCTTCGTGAAGCGGTACCGCGCTTGAAGCGCTTTCTCCATCGCCTCGATCATCTTGTCCATCGCCGTGGCGTGTTCCCCGGTCGGCGGGTTGGAATAGCGCACGCGCTGCCGGCCTTCGTCGGTCAGTTCGATCTTCTCCTTCTTCAGATCGACTTTGTAATCGACGGTCAATTTCAACTCCTGCGCGACGCGGTCGGCCCACAGGTAAACGACTTGCTCCTCTTCCGTGGCGGCCCGCGTCGGGTTGGCGATGATCAGCGGCGTCCGCCCTTCGTCGATGAAAATGCTGTCGGCCTCGTCGACGATGGCGAAGTGCAATCCGCGCTGGACGCGCGGGTCGTCCTTGGCGCTGCCGCCGGTCCAGCCGCTCCAAAACGGGGCGTTGGTCGCCTGCCCGCCGCGGAGCTTCATGCGGTCGCGGAGGAAGTCGAAGCCGAATTCGGACGCGGTGCCGTAGGTGATGTCGCACTTGTACTGGGCCTGCCGCTCGCCGTCTTGCATCTTCTGTTGGAGGCAACCGACCGTCATCCCGAGCAGGCGATGTACGGGCCCCATCTCCTCGGCATCGCGCTTGGCGAGGTAATCGTTGACGGTGGTGACGTGGACACCTTTGCCGACGAGCGCGTTGAGGAACGTCGGCGCTACCGCGCAGAGAGTCTTCCCTTCGCCGGTCGCGAGTTCCACGAGTCCGCCGTAGTGCATGATGACCCCGGCGGCGAGTTGCACGTCGAAGGGCTGATAGCCGTGCTGCCGGCGGATGGCGGCGCAGGCCAACCCGAAGGCTTCGGGGATCAACCCGTCGAGGGTGACGCCGCCGCGCGCCTTGCCGCGCAGGCCCATACTGACGGTGCGCATGTCCCCATCGTTCAAGGTGAGGTAGAGCTCTTCGAACTCGCGGATCTTGGGGAGCAGCAGGGCGGCCTTCGCCATCCGCCGGGTCCAAGGCATCCCGAGTGCGGAGAACATGGTGTTCCCGGCCCCGGTGCCGAGCCGCCCCGCGACGTTGGCGATCTTGGGCTTGGCCATTTCGTGCCGCGGCGGCGCCGCCGCCGGGGTCAGATCGAGAATCTCATCGGTCGCCGAACTCATGCCGAGCCTCCGAACTCCGTTCGGCCATTGTACGTCACGGATGCGAAATCGATTGACCCCCGACGGGGTTCCGGCTATCCCCGCCCACCTCGAAGGAACCTGCCGATGCTCCGCCACCGCTCAAAAGTGATCGCTTGGACCGCGTCCGTGGCAATCCACGCCGCGTTGGGCTGGCTGTTGTTCACCGACGATGCCGGACAACTGCGGAATCATCCTGCGACGGAGGCGGTGACCCGCGACGCTGCCAGCGCGGATGAATTCGCATTCGAAATGGCCGTGGAGCGGACCGTGGAACCGACGGCGGCGAAGTCGATCACCATCGCATTGGCGACGGGTCGGCGACCGGTGGAACCCGTTCGGCAGAACGCAATCTCGCCGGAAATGAATAAGCTCGTCCACGACTTGGCGTCGCGCCCGGCGGCGAGGGTCGAAGTGCATGACATCGCGCCGATCGAATTCCGAGAGCCGGCGCAAGGTGGGACCGGCGTCTCGCCGGTCCGGGATCCCCGAACCGGCGAGACGCCGATTCCACCGATCGAAATCAAGCCCGCCTTCGGCAAGGGCCAACCGCTGCACGGAGCGCTGCCCGCGGGTAAGTCGGTCGTCTACATTCTGGATCGCTCCACCAGCATGGGATTGATTCGGGAATCCTTCGACGCCGCGCGGGCCGCGCTGCTCTTCTCGGTCGAAGCGCTCCCCGCCGACAGCCGGTTCCAAGTGATCGCTTACAACGGCCGGGCGACGCGGTTATTCCCCGGCGACCTGCTGAAAAAATCGGACGCGCACACCGTGATATTGACCGAGGCGCTGCGGGCATTGACCCCCGAAGGCGACAGTCATCACGCGGCCGCGCTGCGCGCGGCTCTGGCACTCGGCGGCGATTATTTGGTGCTCATCAGCGATGCGGGCGCAGCGGAACTCGACGAACTCCGACCGATTCTGAAAGGTCACGGGAAGAGCGTATCGCTCTCGGTCGTGCGCGTTGAAGCGGGCAAAGTGTCGGATGCCACAGTATTCCGCTGAGGATGGGGATTGGTTGGGTCGTTGACGGGCTGGGGTGTAGCAAAGATTCTCGGGGGTTCTCGTCTTGGACCGACCGTTACAAATTGTCACATAACCCATCAACCGTAGGGGCACCCCTTGTGGGTGCCCTGGAAAGGGATGCGCGGACTGCTCCGTTTCGGCAAATGGACTCGGTATCCCGTTCGCGGGCACCCACAAGGGGTGCCCCTACGGTTGATGGGTTATGTGACAATTTGTAACGGTCGGTCCAAGACGAGAACC
>JAYTBD010000239.1:0-1978 GCA_043737155.1 Fimbriiglobus sp.
CCTCGAACAACTCCCCCGCTCGCTCCCAAGTCCGGAAAACCCCGGCCGCGTCGACCCGTCCGCCGACGACGAATCGGCAACCGCGTCCGAGGATCGTACGCAAGCTCGCATCGCGGGCGGTTTCGTCGGCGTAATATTTCGCATCGAGCAAACGCAGCGCGGTGTCGAAGCCGACGACGAAGAGCGCACCCGGGAAGAGCGCCGACTTCTCTTCGAAGATCGCGGCCCGCGTGATCCACAGCGGGGCGTAGCCGCGGAATTGCTCGGCCCGCCGCTTCAATATCTCATCCGGCAACTCGGGTTTGTCGACGTTGGTCCGGCTCAGCTCGAAGTGGACTTCGCAACCGTACTTCCGCGCCACGACCGCGGCGAGCGTCCGGTGCCCGTCGTGCAACGGATCGAACGAGCCGGATAATATCGCGCGCGGTTCCGGCGGCCGGGCGTGCGCCACCGAGCCGTCCGGCAGATGCAATTGAACCTCCCGCATGGCGTGTGGTGTACACCGCGGCCTTCCGTAAAACAATTGCTGCGATCCATCGACAGCGGGTGCCGCGTGCGGATTCTGTTCCTCGGAGACATCGTCGGCGCCCCCGGCGTCGCGGCGATCAAGAAGCGGCTGCCGGAGATCCGACGAATTGAGCGGCTCGATCTCGTCGTCGCCAATGCGGAGAACGCCACCAACGGCTCGGGCCTCAGCCCCAAGGATTACCGCCAGCTCCGCGCCGCCGGGATTGACGCCATCACCCTCGGGGATCACATCTACAAGAAGCAGGAAATCGCCGACGCCATGGCGGACCCGCGCGAACCGATTTGCAAGCCGGCGAACTTCCCCGCCGACGCGCCGGGGCGGGATCATATCCACCTGATTGTCAACGGGCTGTCCGTGGTGGTGATCTCGCTGCTGGGGCGGACGTTCATGCGGCCGGTCGACTGCCCGTTCGCCGCCGTCGACCGCGTGTTGAAGTCGTTGCCCGTCGGGCCGCGCATCGTGCTCGTCGATATCCACGCCGAGGCGACGGCGGATAAATACTTGATGGTCCACCATTTGAAGGGCCGGGTGAGCGCGGTCCTCGGGACGCACACGCACGTGCCGACGGCGGACGAGCAAATTTTCGACGGCACCGCGTTCCAGTGCGACGTCGGCATGTGCGGGCCGTACGACAGCATTCTCGGACGGCGCATCGACCGCGTGCTCAGCACGGCGATCAACTTTGTGCCGAGCAGCTTCGACGTGGCGACGGGGGATGTGCGCATGTCCGGGGCGATTGTCGATGCGGACGAATCGACGGGACGGGCGACGGGGATTCGCCGGATGCAGTGGAAGGATGAGTGAAGGGGTTATGTGGAAAAACCGTCACACAGATCTCTGGCTATGGCCAATGCCCGGATGGTTCATCACCACCTGTAACCGGATAGGTGGGACACTCGTACTCGATGTTATTGCGATTGGCGCAATTGCTGGATTGGGGTGTATGGTTTTCGGAGAATTCGCTGAGGTACATTGGCTCAAGTGGCTGGGCAGGATTTTACTTGCACCCCCAGTTTTGCTTTTATCATTGATGTTTGCGACAGCATGGCAGCGGAAATATTTATTGACCAACAGTCAACCTCAGATCCTTCGTGTTCGGATCGATGCTCCATGGAACGATGACCAAGTCCAGTCGATTAATGCCTGTCAAGCCTGCCCGTGGACAGCAACTAATGTTTGCCACCAACGAGAACCAAACGGTACTAACCATATTCTCCAAGCCGCCAACGATGGTTTTCATTGTCCGGTATGCCTCTCAAACGGGCGGACAGATGTTGTCCGAACGATCTGCGATACTTCCCAAGCTGACTGGTCATGGAATGTAAAACCCAAGTCACCATCGTAGCGGTCGCAAGCCAATCGAAGGTCAAGCTCTGCGTGACGCCACCTGTGAACTTCTCCCAGCTAGACTCCTCACCGTGTCACGCAGAGCGTGACCTACGATAGGAA
>JAYTBD010000240.1:0-5018 GCA_043737155.1 Fimbriiglobus sp.
CTCGGACGCGGCGGCGAAGAGCGGGCCGTCGGTGGCGTAGCACAGCGGGCGCAGGCCGAGGGGATCGCGGAGGACGACCATCTCGCCGAGGGCGTTGAGATAGACGAGGTTGTAAGCCCCTTCGAGGCGCCGGCTGAGTTCGGTGAACACCTTCACCAAGTCGGGCTTTTCGTCGCCGCGGAGCGCCTGCGAAATCAGGTGCATGATGACTTCGGTATCGCCCTCGCGGGTCAGGTGGTAATCGGTGTACGATTCCACTTCGCCCCGGAGTTCCTCGAGGTTGGCGAGGTTGCCGTTGAAGGCGAAGGCGAACCACTTCCACCTGCAGCCGTGTCGGCGTTCGAAAGGTTGGGCGTAGCCGCGGCCCGTCGGCCCGCAGGTGGCGTAGCGGACGTGGCCGATACTCGCGCGGCCGGCGAACTCTTCCATGATGGACGCGTGTTTGTGCTCTTGGGACATCCGAAAGGCTTCGGACACCGTGCCCAATTCCTTGTAGGTGTCCACCAACTGGTCGCGTTCGGGGTTGAAGCTGCTGAATCCGGCGGCGAGTTGTCCGCGGTTTTGGAGATCGAGGAGCATCCGCGTCATGAGGCGGGTAGTCTGGTCGGGGTCACCTTTCCAGACGTGGCACTCGCGGCCATCGGCGAAGTGGTAAAGGGCGGCGACCCCGCATTCGTGCCGAAGTTCGTCCATGGGCAAGGGTGTCCGTGGGGAGCGGGTCGGACGCGCAAGATGTTATCTTAGCAGGCAGCGCGGCCGCCGGAAGAGAATACAGCGGAAAACGGGAATTCTTGGGCGTACTGCGGAGTTTTCGGGCGTGGAGTAAGTTCGATGGGTTGAAGAAGTGGGCCGCGGCGCGCGGGCGTTGACTCCCCCGCGTCAGACGGTTTCGTTCCGCGAATGAAGAGTGACCCGCCCGTGGAAATGCTCCCGCAACGCATCGCCCACCGCCTCCGGGAAGTTGCTCTCGATCCGGAGCAACTCCAACCCCGGGGGCGGTTGGCGTTTCAAAAGAAACTTGACACCGTTCTCGTCGATGGGGTTGCGGCGGAGGTCGAGTTCGACGAGGTTCTTCCAAAACTTACCGCCCGCCAAGTAACGTACGCCGCGGTTGTCGATGCCCATGCCTACCAAGCGGAGCACGCGGAGTTTCGCGAGGTGATCGGCTTTCGCCAACGCTTGAACCGCTTCCGGTTGCAGCAGCGAATTCCGAATATCCAGTACGGTCAAATTCGGTGCCCGCAAGCTGTTCGCAAATATGTGCGGATGGCGGAAGTTCACCGTGACGGTGTCGAAGTGGATCGAGCGGAGCGCGGGCCAACAGTCCGGATAATTCAAATACTCCGTACTCGTTTGCCCGTTCTCGTCGAAGAGGGACAAGGTTTCCAAATTCGTCCAAGACCGGGATGTCAAGAAGCGATACAGATTGCTCCCGCCGAAACCCATCGACTGCAGACGAAGGTATTTCAACCGCTCCCCGCCGACTTGGAACGCCTCCAGAAAGTCTTCGAAGTAACTTTCATCGCTGCCGAATGCCTGCGCGAGTTCGAGCGTCTCTAAACCATCGCCGAGTCCGCTGCGCCACAATCGGCTCAGTACCTCGGGCATGGCGGCGCTCGTCGCACTGCGGAAGCGCAGGGCGCGGATGCCGCTCGCCCCCGGCGCAGTGAAGAGTTCGCGCATCGCTTCGACCGGCGCCCCGATCCCTTCGAAGTCGATCTCGCGGATGCGCGGCAACCAAGGGCTGGCGGCGAACTCCTTCCATTGATCCAGCGTCGCCGAATGCAAACCGAGGCGTTCGATGGGCACTTCGTCCAACAGCGCCGGCATCACGCTCTGCAGAACCGGCAGCGTGACCGCGTGGATGAAATGACTGAACCCGCGCCGGAATTCGCTTTTGCGATACCAGTGGGTGCCCCGATTCACCGAGTACGTCTGCTCCGGATCGATATGCGCGGCTTTCACGTCCCACTCCGCCCGCGTCCGACGGAGCGCCACCGCTTGCGGATCCCACTCGGGCAGTGTCGCCAATGCGATCTGCGAGCGGATGAAGCGCGCCGCTTCCGGGTCGCCGTTTTCGTCGAGCCAATCGGCGAAAACCAACCGCGGGAGGTCGTCGTCCGGACTCGCCAACACGGCGGCGAGCAAGGCTTCGCGCTCGGAGGAATGAGTCATGAAAACCCTATTTCGACAGGATGAACAGGATTGGCAGGATGAAAACGAGACCGGATCTTTCTGTTCCCAATCCTGCCGATCCTGTTCATCCTGTCCAAAAGATCGAACGGATATCCCCGATAATCGTACCGTCCATCACCCTTTCGCCGCATTCCCCAGCCGGTACAATTTACCCTGCGGTTGCCAATCCGACAGTCCTTGCTTTATCCTGTAGCGTCCGCCCGCTGCACGTTTCGCACAAAGGCCCCCACCATGAAGCGCCATTCGCTCTCGTTGCTCCTCTTCGCCGGGTTGGCCGCGCTCGTCGCGGTCTCCGGCGGTCACGGCCAAGGCCCCGCCCCCGTCGATGTCCCCGAGAAGAAGTTCCCCGACTTCAACACCGTCGTGAAGGGGGCCAAAGTCTACGAGGGCTTGTTCACCCTCCACCAGAAAGACGACCACGTTTTCGCCGAGATCGGCACGTTCCAATTCGACAAACCGTTCCTCGTGCCCATGGCCATCGCCAAAGGGGCGGGCGTCGGCGGCACCACGCTGAACTTCGGCGACGAATGGGTCCTCGTTTTCCGCAAGGTCGGCGATAAGGTTTTCGTCGTCCGCCGCAACGTCCGCTACACCGCCTTCCCCGGCACCCCGGCGGCCCGGGCGCTCGACACGACCTATTCCGACTCCGTGTTGATGGCCCTGCCGATCAAGGCGTTGAACCCGCTGAAGGGGACGGTGCTCATCGACTTCAACCAGATCTTCTTCAGCGACTTCGGCGATCTCGGCATCGGCTTTCTCGACCGCGACCGCACAACTTGGCACAAGGTCAAGACCTTCAAAAAGAACGTCGAACTGCAAGTCGCGGCGACGTTCGCCGGCAACCGCACCGGCCGCATCGCCCCGACCGGCGGCGACGCCGTCATCGACACCCGCGGCGCCACGGTGATCGTGCATTACGGTTTGGTGGAACTCCCCGAACCGGGCTTCCAGACACGCCCCGCCGACGACCGCGTCGGCCACTTCACGACGGTCCTCAAAGACTTCTCCAAAGAATCGACCGATACGGCGTTCGTGCGCCACGTCAACCGCTGGCGCTTAGAACGGGCCGACGGTACGCCGTGGAAGGAGGGGGCCAAGTTGGTTGCGCCGAAGAAGAAGATCATTTACTGGATCGAGAACAGCGTGCCGGAAGAATTCCGCGCCACCGTCCGCGAGGGCATTCTGGAATGGAACAAAGCCTTCGAGAAGGTCGGCTTCCGCGACGCCATCGAAGTGCGCCAGCAGGAGGGTGAAGATTTCGACCCCGAGGACATCGCCTATGCCACGTTCCGCTGGATCACGAGCGAAGTGCCGTACGCCATCGGGCCGAGTCGGGCCAATCCCTTCACCGGTGAATTGCTCGACGCGGACATCCTCTTCGACGCCAGCATGGTCCGCAGCTACAAGGGAGAAACGCTGATCTACCGCGACGAGAAAGGCCAAACCTTCGAACCCGCGAGCAACATGCAAGCGAGCCGGCGAGGGTGGGATCTGCCGGCGCATCCGCTCGACCGCCTGCGCGAGAGCATGGGCATGACCCCGAGTTGGAACGACCGCGCCACCAAGGCGACCACGCCCGAGGCGCAGATGCAGTTGAAGCTCAACGCCATCCGCCACGGCCATTGCCAGTGCGCCCACCACAAGCAGAGCGAACTCGCGTTGGCGATGACCGCGATCCTCGCCCAGGCCGGTTTGAAAGACGGCGAGAAGGTGCCCGATGACTTGCTAATACAAGCCGTCAAAGAAACCGTGATGCACGAAGTCGGCCACACCCTCGGCCTCCGCCATAACTTCAAAGCGAGCACGGTTCTCAAAAGCGAACAACTCCACGACACCTCGATCACCGGCAAGCAGGGCCTCGTCGGCTCGGTCATGGATTACAACCCCGCGAACATCGCCCCCAAGGGCACGAGGCAGGGCCACTACTTCGCCAGCACGCTCGGGGCCTACGATTTCTGGGCCATCGAGTACGCCTACACGCCCAACGGATCGCCGGAGCAGTTGGCGAAGATCGCATCCCGCGCCGCCGACCCGAACCTCGTATACGGGACCGACGAAGATTTGATGGGTACCAACGACCCCCTGACAAACCAGTGGGATCTCGGGTCCGACCCGCTGAAGTTCGCCCAGGAACGCATCAAGCTCGCGCAGGATCTCATTCCGAACCTCGCCGAGCGCGTCACCGAGAAGGGCGAAGGCTATCAGCGCGCCCGCGTCGCCTTCGGCGTACTTCTGCGGCAGTATGGGAACTCGGCGTTTATCGCGTCCAAGTACGTCGGCGGCACCACGGTGAACCGCGACCACAAAGACGATCCCAACGCCCGCGATCCGATCGTCCCGGTGCCGGTGGCCAAGCAGCGCGAGGCGATGAAGTTCCTGCAGGAGCAAGTGCTGACCGATAAACCGTTCGACTTCCCGCCGGAGTTGCTCCGCAAGCTCGGCACCGACCGTTGGGTCCATTGGGGCAACGAGAAGTCGATGCAGGCCGTGGAGTTCCCGGTGAACGACCGCGTGTTGGCGATCCACCGTACGGTCTTCAACGAGTTGCTGCACTGGAGCACGCTCGCCGCATTGCAGAACACGGCCAAGATGACCGCCAAGGACGATAAGCCGGTGCAGATCGCCGAAGTTTTCCGAATGCTCTCCGATTCGAGCTTCGCCGACATGCCGGTCGACGGTAAAGTGTCGGCGGTGAAATCGTCGGTGATCCGCCGGAACTTGCAGCGCGAATACGTCCGCCGATTGTCGAACATCGTCCTTGGTAAATCCGCGAGCGCCAGCCTCTTCGAGTTGCTCTCGGGCGGGAGTAGCGGTCAAATGCC
>JAYTBD010000241.1:0-11741 GCA_043737155.1 Fimbriiglobus sp.
GAGCGTTGCGATTCCGGTTCGTCAGGGCACCCACAAGGGGTGCCCCTACGGAAAATGCCAAATCCAAGGGTATGCCCTGATTTATTTGACAACTCCCCATCCGTGGCGCATAATAGTGTACTCAGTTCCATAATGATCACTAAACCACTCGATTCCGGCGCGATTCCTGAAAGTTCGGGTCGCCGCCGGCGAATCCCTATCGTGAGGTTGCCCCACTCTCCGCCGAATTGGAGCCGACCATGCCCGCCCGCGATCCCGATCCCCAACAGTCGACCGCGATGCGCCAGCCCTTCGGCCTCCCGGCCGGGAGCGTCCGGGGGTTCTTATCGCTTCTGATCTGCGCGTTCTTCTGGATGGTGCTCCTGTGGCCGAGCGATGCGGTCGCCAAACCGTTGATGGGGCATTTCTTCATGCTCGCGCTGGTGCTGATGGCGTTCGCCTCGTCGCCGAGCGCCCACGCCGGTAACCGGGACACCTCATTCGTACCGTGGATCATGCGGATTCTGTTCGTCGGCGGGAGCCTCCTCGTGGTCGCGTTCACACTGGTGAAAGACCCCACGCAGTTCTCGCAGCGGTTGACGCCCGACCCGATCGAGTTCCGCGACTGGTGGGGCACGTTCCTCGCCGTCACAGCCGGCGGGTTCGCCTTCGGATTGTTGATCCGCTCCGCTTTCGGCCGGGGCAGTCCGATCTTCCTGTCGATCCGGGCGTGGCTGTCGATCGTGTCGATGGTGATGCTGACGTTGGAACTCGGACTGTTCGTCGCCTTCACGAGCGCCGAGACCAAGCCGGAGACGTTCATGCGGTACTGGGAAGCGTTCGAAGTCGCCGCCGTCGCCGCCTATTTCGGCACGCGGGCGTGAGTGTGGCCGGTCCGCTATTCTTGAATCCCACTGTAGCCATCTCGCTCCGCGAGATGCCGACGGAAGTGCGCTTCCGGATCCCGGAAGAACCGCTGTGGTCCGAAAGTGCTCGTTGAGCCTCCGCGAGGTTCCTTCCGCCGGCATCTCGCGGAGCGAGATGGCTACAGTGGGAACAATTCACACAAATGACTTCTCCCACCGCCCGGAACTCCGGGCGGTGTTGTCGTTTCGTAGAACAGACCCGTCGCCTCCCCGGAGAGCATCCCGTGTCCTCGGCCGCGCTTCCCCAAGGCCCGAATGCCCCGGTCGCCCCATCGTGGAAAGCCCGGCTGTGGCGGCCCAACCGCTGGCGTCTGTGGGTGCAGTCGGCCCTGCTCGGGGCGTTCGTCCTCATCATTCCGATCTTGCTCACGAGTCAGTTCTTGCTCCAAGCGGGCCGGAAGGTGCTGCTCGAACACGAAACCATCGACCTCAGCGACGATAGCAATCTGCGGGTGAACGAGTTCCAAGACGACTTCGCGTATCTCGCCCGCGATGTGCGACTCGAATCGACCCAGCGCGAAAATGTGCCTCCCGCCGAAGCGGTGCGCGGGATCCTCGACGGCATCGCGCTTCCGGGCGAAGCGCTGGGCGATCAGCCGCGGACGGTCCGCGAAGCGCGGCGCCGATTTCTCCACGGCACTGCCATCGGCGTCTACGCGGTCGATGCCACCGTGCCGGGCGAGGTGAAGATCCGGGCGCAGACGGGCGCGGGCGAAGGCGATGCCGCACGGGAGAAAGTGCTGATCGATTGCCTCGGCGACTTGGCTCGCCGCCAACAAGGCGTGGACGACCGCGGTCGGCCCAGCCCGTACGACCGCTCCGGGTTCTGGCTTCAGCCGGCCGGCGGCCCGTGGGCCGAGCGGTGCATCCTGGCGCTCGGTATTGAGATCCGCAAAAGCGAAGGGCGCGGGCAGCTTTATGCGTTGGTCATCGACTTCACGAAGTACGTCCGCAACCGGCAGCGCACGTCGCCGCGGCACTTCTATTTCGTGGCCGATCCCAAAGGCGAATTGCTGATCCACCCGTATGGGGACAAGGCGACGCGGGAAACGGATCTGACCAAACTGCTGCCGTGGAACTACCCGGAGGAGAATTGGTTCGACACCACCGCGACGAAACAGCAGAAGCAGGAGCGCCTCGGTAAAGCGGTCCGCAACGGCGGTGCCCGGCTCGCCGCGACGGCGATGCCCGACCTCGCCTACTTGTATCGCAAGGGCTACTTCGGCGACGGACTCAGCTTGAAAAAAGCGCTGCCGAACGCCGACCCGATGCAGGTGTCCCGCGAGTTCAACCGGCTCATGGAGAAAGAACTGGCCGCCGATGCGGTGCTGCGGGTGGGACAGATTTCACCCGACTTCGGCTATGTGGAAGTGTCGCACCCCAACCGGGTCAAGCTCGATGCGATCTGCGGACGCATCGACGATTGGTACAAGCGGCAGGGCCAATCGAAGCCCGTGAAATGGTCCGATCCCATCGCCTGTCTCCAGTTCCAGGGACAGCTCTTGCCGTTGCGTATCGACCAGAACGACAGCGACGACCCGTCGTGGCTCGTGGTCGCGGCGTCGCAGGAAGAACTCCAAGAAGACATCGACGATCAATTCTCGCGGATCGCCCGCGAGTGGGTCTATCCGACGCTGTTCGTGTCGTGCTTGCTGGGCGTCGGCCTCGTCGTCACGCTGATGCGATCCCTCTGGCGGTTGGTCGGCGCGGCCCGCGATGTGAGCCGGGGGCAAGAGGTGGAGATCCCCCTCGGCGGGCCGTACGAAGTCAGCCAACTCGCCCACACGCTGGCCGAGATGACCAACCGCGTGCGCCACCGCGACCGCGAACTGCGCGACCGGGCCGCGCGGTACGAGACGATCCTGCGCGTCGCCGGGGAAGGCGTGGTCATCACGGATTCGGGCGGCCTCATCGAAGAGGCGAACCGCGCGGCCGCGAAGATGTTCGGCTACACACCGGAGGAGTTGATGGGCCGACCGGTGACGATGCTCGTGAAGAATTCGAAGGCGCTTCCCGTCCCGGACGAGGCGATCGCCAGCACGCTGACTTTCCTGGGCGAAGGCGTCGACACCATCCAAGGCCTGCGCAAAGACGGCGCGACATTCTGGTTGGAGATGAACCTGAAGCCGGTGCCGTTGAAGGACCGCACCGTGGTGACCTGTATCTTCCGCGACGTGAGCTTGCGCAAGGAAGCGGAGGAGCGCGTCCGCAAGCTGAACGACGACCTCGAATCGCGCGTGCGCGTGCGCACCGCGGAGTTGGAGGAGGCGAATGCCAAACTCGACGGCGCGCTCAAGCAGGCCGAGGCCGCATCGCGGGCCAAGGATGCGTTCGTGGCGAACATGAGCCACGAACTGCGGCAGCCGCTGCACATCATCATCGGCTTTACGGAAGCGCTGAAAGAAGACGCCGCGGATCTCGGGGCGGGCAACATCGAGCCCGACTTGAACAAGATCCTCGGCGCGGCCAAGCACCTGTTGGAACTGATCAACGACATCCTCGACATGGCCAAGATTTCCTCGGGGAAGATGGAACTCGCCGTGGCCCCGTTCGACGTCGCGGCGATGCTGAACGATGTGAAGGCGCTGGTCGGTCCGCTCGCGGAAAAGAACGCCAACGCCTTCGTGGTGCCGCCGCCGACCGGCGTCGATACGATGGTCGCCGACGAGCGCCGCGTCCGGCAAATCCTGATCAATCTGCTCAGCAACGCGTTCAAGTTCACGCGCGGCGGCACGGTCACCTTGGGGGTGCGGGCGCTGCGCGAGGACGACCGCGATTGGGTGCAGTTCTCGGTGAAGGACACCGGCAAAGGGATGACCGCCGACCAAGTGCAGCGCCTCTTCCAGCGCTTCTACCAAGCCGATTCCTCGACGACGCGCCAGCAGGGGGGCACCGGGCTCGGGCTGTCGATCACCCTGAATTTCTCGGACTTGATGGGCGGCCAACCGATCCGCGTGGAATCCGAACCGGGGCGCGGGTCGGAGTTTTTGGTCACCCTGCCGCTGCGCGTCGGCACGGGGCCGCAAGGGATCGCGTTCCAAGCGAGTCATCCCGACGAGTCGATCCTCGCCGCTTCGGAAGGGCGCACGGTCCTCGTCATCGACGACGACCCGATGGTGCGCGAACTCATGGAGCGGTTCTTAGCCAAGGACGGTTTCCGCGTCGTGCAGGCGACCAACGGCGACGAAGGCCTGCGCTTGGCCCACGAGGAAAGCCCGTGCGTCATCACCCTCGATGTGATGATGCCCGGCTCCGACGGTTGGAGCGTGCTGGCCCACTTGAAGAGCGACCCGCGTACGGCCGAGATCCCCGTGGTCATGCTGACGATCCTCGACGACCGCCAGCGCGGATTCGCGCTCGGCGCCGCCGATTATCTCACGAAGCCGATCGACTGGCAGCGCCTCGGGGCGATCCTGCGCAAGTTCCTCTCCCCCGGCCACGCCGACACGGTGCTCGTCGTCGAAGACAACGCCGAGAGCCGCGAAGTCGTGCGGAAGTATTTGGAACGCGAGGGGTGGAAGATCGTCGAAGCCGCGGATGGCGAACAGGGGCTCCGGGCTTTCGCGGATGCCCGGCCGGCGCTGATCCTACTCGACCTGATGATGCCGGTGCTCGACGGCTTCGGCTTCTTGGATGAACTCGAGAAGCGCTTCCCCGCGCACCGGGTGCCGGTGGTGGTGCTCACGGCGAAGGAACTGAATTCCGCCGACTTCGTCCGACTCAACGGCCGGGTCGCCCGCATCTTGGAAAAGGGCGACCTGACCCACTTGGAGAAACTCATGGAGTTGATTCGCCAGCACGCGCGGAAGTAGACTGTCACGGACTGGGCCATGCGAGCCGGGTTGCGTGAGCGCCCGGAGTAATCTCGCGGATTGCGCAACAGGAACCTCGCCCATGCCCAAAGTGCTGATCGTCGACGACGAACCGGACAACATCGAACTGCTCGGCCGTCGGCTCACGCGCCGCGGGTACAGTGTCATCGCGGCGCACTCCGCCGAAGAAGCGATCGCGAAGTCCATCGCGGAGATGCCCGACATCATCTTGATGGACATCAAGATGCCGCAGGTCGATGGCCTCGAAGCCACGCGGCGCCTCAAAGGCAATGCGACGACCCGGGCCATTCCGATTATCACCCTCACGGCTCACGCCATGGCCGAAGACCGGGAGTTGGCCATCGCCGCCGGGGCCGACGATTACGAGAGCAAGCCGGTCGATCTGCCCAAATTGCTGGAAAAGATGGAGGGTTTGCTCCCCCCGAAAGCGGCGGGGGTATGAGCGAGTCCCCGACGCCCGCCGAGATCGCCCCCGACCTCCAGCGCCGGGCGTGGTTCGCATATGTCCGCCAAGAGTTGACGACCTCGGCCCAAGCGCTCGTCGAATCCGCCCGGGATCTCCGGGGCAAAATCGCCGGACCGAGCGAGCATGCGAAGACGGCCGGGCGGATCGTCGACCGCGCGGAAGCGCACGCGGTTCGCGTCGAACGGTTCGTCCGCGATTCGCTGGAGACGGTGACGCCCGCCGAGCGCAAAGTGCTCCGCCACGATCTCCGCGGGGGCGTGAGCTACATCGTTTCGGCCGCGGAGGACATCCGAGAAAGTAGCGACCGGGAAGCGGCTCTCGAACCGGAATTGGGGGACACTCTCCGGATCGCGCACAAGATCATCGGGCAACTCGAATCGCTGCTCCGCGACGCCTCGGTCGATAGTTCCAGCAATACGATCCGCGACACCCTCGCCCGCTTGCCTGCCGCGATCGCTGGGGCTGTGGCTTCCGCCGATCTCGCCGCGCCGGGCCGCATTCTGATCGTCGACGACAACGAGCACAGCCGCGAATTGATGGTCAAGCAACTCCGTCTCCAGGGCCAAGACGTCGAAGCCGTGGCGAGTGGCCACGCCGCCCAAACCCGCCTGACCGACGCGGTGTCGCCGCCGGTCGATGTGATTGTGACCGATGTCCTCATGCCCGGCATCACCGGTCTCGACTTGCTGAAGTGGCTCAAGGCCGACCCGCAGTTTTGGCCGATCCCGGTCATCATGGTCTCCGCGCTCGGCGACGAAGACGGCGTCCTCGCGTGCATCGGCGCCGGCGCGGAAGACTACTTGATTCGACCCGTCCGCGCCGATTTACTGCGGGCGCGGATCGCCGGCAGTTTGGAAAAGAAGCGCCTGCGCGACCGCGAACTCGAGTACCAAGCCCGCATCGACCGGCTGGTCCGCGCGATGTTCCCGCCGGCGGTCGTCGACGAGTGGCGCCTATCCGAAACGATCCGGCCCAAGCGCCACGAGAAAGTCGGCGTGCTCTTCACCGACATCGTCGGTTTCACCACGTGGTGCGAGAAATATCGCGACCGGCCCGAACTGGTCGTCGATACCCTGCAAGCGTTGATCCGCCGGTTCGAAGAAACCGCCCGGCGCTTCGGGGTCCAAAAGATCAAAACCATCGGCGACGCGTTCATGGGTGTCGCCGGGTTATCCGAAAGCGATGCGAACCCCGCGCTCACGCTCCTCCGCTGCGCCGAGGCGATGATCGCCGAGACCGACGCCCATTCCGCCGGTTGGGCGATCCGCGTCGGCATCCACGTCGGCCCCGTCGTCACGGGCATCCTGGGCCAGACCCAGTTCAGTTTCGACGTCTGGGGGCAGACGGTGAACGCGGCGGCGCGGATGGAATCCAACGGTCGACCGGGCCGCGTGACGCTGAGCGCGGATGCGTGGGCGGATGTCGCGGGCGTCGCCGAGGGGATCACCCGCGAAGCGGTCGTCAAAGGATTGGGGTCGATCGCCATCTGGGATTTCGAACGCTTCCGAGGGGCTTGAGGTTTCCCGCCGGGAGGCACTTCGCCGGAATTCACCCATTCGATTTGCGTGTCGGAAACTCCGACCTAAGCTTGCGCCACCCGCACCGTTGCGAGTTTAGCCGGGTACGATTTTGCCTCCGGTAAACCCGATGACCCCCGCGGACGACATGGCGACCGACTTCCTGCGGGGGCTCCGCAACGCGAGCCCGGCCGTGCGCATCAAAGCGGCCCGCGCGCTGGCGAAACTTTCCACACCGATACCGCAAGCTTTCCCGCTCCTGATGGCCGCGGTGAGCGACCCCGAGCAAAGTGTCCGCGAAGCGTCCATCCAAGCGCTCGGATCCTACGGCCCCGAAGTCTTGCCCACGTTGATCGGGTTCCTGCAGCACTCGGATAAATACGTCCGCCGCAATGCGGTGTGGGCCATCGGCAAGTTCGGCCCGGTCGCCCGCTCCGCCATTTCCGCACTCTGCAATTCTCTCCGCGATGCCGACTCGCGGACCGCCGCCGGTTCGGCCCAAGCCCTCGGCTACATGGGCGAGGTCGCCGGCCCGGCCGTGCCGGCGCTCATCGAAGCGATGCGCGGCACCAACGTCGTCCTGTGCCGCTTGGCTTCCAAAGCGCTCAGCCAAATCGGGCTGCCCGCGCTGGAAGGGCTGATGGCGAATCTCCGGCACTCCGACCCGTTCGTGCGCGCCGAAGCCGCCTTGGCCGTCGGATGGATGGGGCCGATCGCCGGAGATGCCGTGTCCGAGATCGTGCAATTGGTGGAAGCGTACCGACCCAAAGCGAGGTCCCGCCCCGCCCCCGCCATGCAAGAGGGCCACAGCGGCATCGTGACGCCGCCCGCGCCGCCATCGGTCGCTCCGCAATCGTCCGAGGAGACCGCCCGCCTCAATGGGATTCAAGCGCTCGGCCGCATCGGGGCCGGATCGGTTTTGCCGCTGTTGAACGAGATTGCGAACACGGAAGAAGATCCCTACCGCACCGCCGCGACGCTCGCCATTCGGCAGATCGAACTATCCGCGGACTAGCTTCGCCCGCAACTGGGCGATTTGCTTCCAGCGCACGTCGTCCGGCCCGTCGGCTTGGAACCGCAGGCTCTCCCCGGTGATCGTTTCCAACAGCCTCAGCACGAGGTGCCGCAGTTCGAGCTCGCGGCGCTCCAGCGCTTCGAGCAGCACCGGGATCGCGTCTTTGCCGCGGACCGTCAGCTCGTTCCACGCGGTTTGCATCTGGGAGCGATCCAGCAGTTGGTCGATCCAACGGCGCAGTTTTTCTTGCTCGAGCAATTGCTGCGTCGAACCGCCGAACCCCGTGCGATTCGCGGACGCCGGCGGCGGCGGTGGGGCATTCGCCCGCTTCGCCATGACCGGCGCCGCCGTGGCGAACGGAGTCGCCGACGCCAACGGAACGATCGCATCTTCGTATTCCCGCGGCGGGGCTTTGCGAACGCGGGTCGTCCCACCGCGGTGGAAACCTTCTTCTTCGAAGGTGTCGCCGAGGTAGCCGTCGATGGCGACCTTGTTCCGCTTCAACTCGTCGGGCGTGCCGTGGGCGACGACCTTGCCGTTGATGATGAGGTAGGCCCGGTCGGCGATCTTCAGCACTTCGCGCACGTCGTGATCGGTCAGCAGGATGCCGATGCCTTGGTTCGCCAACTCGCGGATGTTGTGCCGGATGTCTTCCTTCGTCAGCGGATCGACCGCCGCGAGCGGTTCGTCGAGCAAGATCAACAGCGGTTCGCACACGAGGCAGCGGGCGATTTCGAGCCGGCGCTTCTCCCCGCCGGAACAGCGCGAGGCGGGGTTCTTCCGCACTTCCAAAAGATTGAACCGCGCCAACGCCTCCTCGGTGCGTTCCCAGCGCTCGGAGCGCGTCAGCGCCCGGCCGAGCGTCCGGCTCCGCGGCAGGGCTTCCAAAATCGCCAGCAGATTCTGTTCGACCGTCAGCTTCCGGAAGATGCTCGGCTCTTGCGACAGGTAGCCCATGCCGAGCCGGGCACGCCTGTACATGGCCAATGAAGTGATGTCTTTGCCGTTGAAGAGGACTTGCCCGTCGTTGGCCGCGATTTGCCCCGTGGTCATGCGGAAGCTGGTGGTCTTGCCGGCGCCGTTGGGCCCGAGCAGCCCGACGACTTCGCCGGGGTTCACGTCGTACGACACCCCGTCGACGACTTGGCGCGCGCCGTACCACTTGACCAACCCGCGGGCTTCGAGCAACGGCATCCCGGCAATCTCCTCGGCGGAACCCACTCCGGAGATTGTAGTTACCCGATCCGGCGAAACCTATCAAGGGGAAGCCGCAGAGCTACAACTCGTGTGGCCATGGTGCATCCTCACGTTAGTAGGGAAATTGATTCGTGAACGTCCCTCGATCAACGCTTGACCCACCAGCGCAGTATCGTCAGAATTCTTCCAACTCCCCTAAATACCACCGACCTCCCCTCCAAGTGCCTACACGGCGCCGAGTTGGTCGCCCCTTTGACTCGATCAAAAGCTTGCCACTTCCGTGGCACGGGGTTCGGATTGAAGTTCGCTGCCGGTGGGCACCGGCGAGATGGGGATCTGTGTGGTCTGTGCCAAGTGCGGCGACGCGATCGCGGAGGCGAAGCTGGAATTGCTGCTGCTGCTGCGCGGGAATGAGTGCGGAACCGCTTTCTTCTCTTCGATTCCGCACTCCGAACTCGGCTATTTCACCGTCATCAGCTTATCTTCCTTCGGGAACGTCTCCAGCGTCAGCCCTTTGAAGTGGATCTCTTGCTTCACGCTGTTACTGTGCAATTGCAGCCCGATCGGCGCGGCGTTGATCGTCTCGGGCTTCGGGTCGCCCCAATCGACCACGGCCGCGCCGTTGACCGCCACGCGGACGCGGTTGCCCTGCGCCAAGACTTCGATCTCGTTCCAATCGTGCTGCTTGCCGACTTTCTTGGCGGGGGCACCGTCCACCGGCAATCCGTTGCGCCCGAAGAGATCGTACATCCCGTAGCCCGATGGGAACATGACGAGGTGCCCGGCGTAGGTGTGCTCGGTGCGGTCCGTTTTCGGGTCCTTCACTTTGCCGTCGGCCTTCGGAGAGACTTTGCCCCAGAACGCCACGCCCGAGTGCATCTCCGATTCCACGAGCTTCGTCATGAACGTCAGCCGGAAGTCCGTGTATTTGTCCTTCGTCAGCAGGTAGGTGCTGTACTTCAGCGGCTTTTCGTTCCGGGCGACGATGGCGCCGTCCTTCACGCTCCAGAGATCTTCGTACCCCTCCCACCCGGTCAGCGTCTTGCCGTCGAAGAGTTGGATCGTTTCCGATTTCCCTTCGAGGGGTTTGACGACGGGGGCTTCGGCTTTGGGGGCGGGCTTCTTCTCTTGGGCGGCGGCGAATCCGCAGACGCCGGCGAGCAACAGCGAGGCGACGAAACGCATGGGGTCATCCGCTACGGGGAGAGGGAAATCGATGCGACGGAGGAATGATAGCATGGGGGGCGGGCAGAGGAAAGCGGCTGTGTCTGTCCGGCGGGATTGCCCCACCCCGCAGGACAGACCGAAAATGGCTGGACGGGCCGAGATCTTCGCAAAGAACAGGGCGATTGTCGGCTTTCAGATGTGACCGTCAATGGCTCACGCCTTCCGCCCCTTCCACAATGCCCGCTTCAACACCCCGTCCGGAGCGGTGAGTTCCCCGTCCGATTTGTCGTTCGTCAAGCAGCGCACGAACATCTCCAGCTTCGCGTCCAAATCGTCGGCGTAGTGGAGGATCAGCGCCTCCGGCACCGCGGGCAACTTCGGCGATCCCCACTCCGGCAACGCGAGATGCACGAGCACCACGTGTTCGAGCAGTATCGACAACTCCCGGTCCAGTTCCGCGTGCTTCACGGCCTCCGAGCGGATCAAATCGCGGGCCAAGGCCAGATGGCCGAAGAGCCGGCCTTCGACCGTGACCTCCACCGGGACGCCGGGCACCTCCGGGACCGCGTACTCCGCGACGCGGCCGATGTCGTGGAGGATCGCCGCGCTCACCACGATGTCGCGGTTCAACGGCGGTGTCAGCTCCGGGTATACGAGGCGGTAGCGATCCACGAGCAACAGACAATTCTTCGTCACCGAGAGCGTGTGCTCGAGCCAGCCGCCCGGGAACGGGAAAAACTTGCCGAGGGTCGCGGGTAGCCGCTTGAGCATCTCGCCGTGTTCGGCGAGCATCCCCAGCGTCAGCGCTTTCAAATGGACGTCGGCGATCTCGGCATCCGCGAGTTTCGTCAATTCGTCGAACATCGCATCGGAGTCGAAGCGCGAGCGTTCGTAGAAGTCCCCTTCCGCGAATCCGTCGGCTTTGTCTTCGTCGCGCACGGCGCGGAGGTTGGAGATAGTGATCTGCGGGCCGTACTTGTCGCTGACGCCGAAAAGACCGCGGATCTTGAAGAAGCCACCGACTTGCCAAGTCGCGTCGCAGTCGGCGAAGTGATCGCCGTCTTCCCACACCATCGCACCGACGGTGCGCTTGGCATCGCGGAACTTGCAATTGAAGTAGGGCTTGCCCGCGTGGGTCGTGCCGCGATTCTTTTCGATGAGCAGGGCGAAGCAATCGGCGGCAGGCGGGCCGGGCTGGAGTTGGTGCAGGGGCACGACCGCGGGCTTGGACTTGGACATGCTTACACCTGGAACACACCCGTTTTAAAGGGTAAGCCGGCATCATACCGCGTGGATGCATCGAGGGCCACAAGCAAGGCGGAGCGCGAATCCTCCGGCTGGACAATGGCGTCGACCCACAACCGCGCGGCCGCGTAGCGGATGTCGGTTTGCTCTTCGTAGGAGGCCTTCACCTTGTCGCGCAGCGCGGCGAGTTCGTCGGCTTCCGGTTCCTTCCCGGTCCGCTTCAGCGCTTGCACTTGGACATCGAGCAGCGTGCTCGCGGCTTGGTCGCCGCCCATCACGGCGTAACGGGCGGTCGGCCAGGCGAAGATGAAGCGCGGATCGAAGGCCTTGCCGCAGAGGGCGTAGTTGCCGGCGCCGAAGCTGCCGCCGGTGATCAGCGTGATCTTCGGCACGACG
>JAYTBD010000242.1:0-11736 GCA_043737155.1 Fimbriiglobus sp.
ATCGAAATCCGGCGCGTCTACGGCGCGGCCGGGGCATTGTTGATCGTCGCGGCCATCGTCATCACGCTCATCCCCGGCAAGCCCGAAGGGGCGACCGAACCGATCACCGGCTACCGCTTCTTCCCATGGGGCGTGATGGCCGCGGCGCTCGGGCTGCTTTTCTTCACACCATTCGCCCGCAACGAAACCGATCCGACGCTGGCGCAGGTCGCCGAGCTGACGCTGAACTTCTTCGGATTCGTCTGTTGCGTCACCGCCATCGGCTTGGGGCTGTACGATCCGCACGCCCTCGTCGGCCCGTGCGTCGTCCTCGCCCTGCTCGGCCTCGGTTTCTACGGCGCTTACTTCACGCTCCCGATCGACACCGCCACGCCCCGGCGATTGCTGTTCCCTTGGTTCGACGCCGCGACGCTCTCGGTTCAACACCACTCGATCCCCGGCGATGATCGCCACCGGAACGCGACCGTGCTCGGCATCCTCGGCGTCGCCGCAGTGCTGATCGCCCTCGGCCGCACGGTCGCGCCGGGAGTCTTGCACGACGGACCGGTCGTGCTGAAGAAACTCAACCAATCGCTCGACACGTGGAAGGTCATCGGACGGGTGTTGATGATCGCTCTCGGCTTGGCGGGCTTGTTCGCGGTGCGTCTGAAATCCTGGCCGCTCTGGATCCGCACCTCGGTCGTACTCGTCGGGTTGGCGTGGGCCGCGGTGTTCCTCATCGGCAGCTTCGCCAGCCCATTGACAAAAGCGCCCGAGGCGTACTTGGTGCCCTACGGGGTCATCCTCCTCGGCATCGGCCTGACTTACGTCGCCATCGCGGTGCTCACCACGACCGACTCGCACTTGGTCGTGCTGACGCGACGCGAGTTGTCGTCTTACTTCTATTCGCCCATCGCGTACATCGTGCTCGTCGGCATGGCCGCCTCGTCGGCGCTCGGATACTACGTTTTCGTCGACAGTGTCACCGGGGGCGCGCCCGGCACTGCGCTCGCGGAACCGATCGTGCGGAATTACCAGACGCTGACCATCTTCGCCGCGATCCAGACAATCTTTTTGGTGCCGCTGTTGACGATGCGCACTTTCAGCGAAGAAAAGCGCACCGGCACGCTCGAAGTGCTGCTGACCGCCCCTGTGCAAGAGTCGACCATCGTCCTCAGCAAGTTTTTCGCGACGTGGACGTTCTTCATGCTGAGTTGGACGCCGGCCGCGGTTTACCTCATCGGCTTCCGGGTCGTCGGCGGACAACCGTTCGATTTTAAGCCGCTGCTGAGCTACTACCTCGCGCTCGGCGCTTGCGGCGCTTCCTTCGTCGGCCTCGGCATCTTCCTGTCGAGCTTGACCAAGAACCAGATCGTCAGCGCGTCGTTGACCGGGGCGTTCTTGTTCGCACAGTTGCTCACCGTCATCGTCCGGCAATCGTCTTCGGATTTCTTCTCGCCGGGGATCCGGGCCGCACTCGGCAAGCTCGATTACCTCACGCTCTGGGGCCAAGCCCTCGGCGGATTGCTGCCGGTGTCCGACGTGATTCTGCAACTTTCGCTGGCCGTGTTTTGGATCTTCCTGACGATCAAGGTGCTGGAAATCCGCAAGTGGGGCTGACCGCCCGAAGAAGGAACCCAACGCGATGAGTTCGCCCGCGCCCGACAAGATCATCGACCCGCTGATGCGGAATCGCCAGCCCGTCGGCATCGCCCTCGCGGTGTTGGCGCTGCTCTTCCTCGTCGCCGGCGGGTACAGCTTTTCCAAGGCCTACAACGATGCCCCGGCCGCGGAGAAGTCGGCCGACGACGACAAGCCGAAGCTCAACATGCCCGACGAGGATAGGGACTCGGACACCAAGCTGCTGCGGCCTTACTCCAACGAGTACACGCTGGGCGGGATCATCGGCATCCTGTGCGCGATCGCCTGCGGGGTCGGCGGCGGTTGGCTCCTCGGCCGCTTGCCCACGGCCGATGAATCCGAAGAGCGGCGCAGCCATCGGTTGTTGCTCTTCGGCGTCGGCGCCGCGCTCGGCATCGCTTTTATGATCCTCGGTGCCGTCCTTTTTTACCTCTGGTTCGACGAGTTGGTGAAGTGGCTCGGACAAGCCGAGAAGACCCAACCGCTCAAGCCGTTGATCGCGGTCCTCGCCGTCCTGCTCGGCGCGGGCGCGCTCTTCGCCGGCGTCCAACCGCTGCGGGCCGAGGAGCGCAACGATCCGCTCCTGCGGCGGATCGTTTACGGGACCAACTTCTTCCTGACGACGCTGCTGCTCGCGGTCGGGTTGATCTTCGTCAACGTCCTGGCGACGCTGAAACTGCCGAGCAAGCTCGACACCACCGAGAGCGGCTTCTACACGCTCTCGGACACGACCACCGATTACCTCAAGCGCCTCGACAAAGACGTGGTGATCTACACGACGATCCAAGAGACCCGCGAAGGGACGGACGTGCTGCGCGTGCTGAGCGCCTTCCAAGAAGCCAACCCGAAGCAGGTGAAGTTGAAGCAGCTTTCCCTCACCCTTGACAAGGGCGAGATCGCGGCGCTCAAAACCAAATTCCCCGCGGCGGATATCGTCGACGCCGAGGGGCGCGTCCGCGTCGGCATCGTCTTGGCGCTCGGGCCGGACGAGAAGCGATACCAATTCATTCAGCAGTCCGAACTCTTCGGCCGCGACGAGAAACAGCAAGGGGCGTCGAAGCGGACGTTCCAAGCCGAGCCGCGCATCATCCGCGAAATCTTGTTCCTCACGGAGAACAAGCAGAAGCCGGTGATCTACTTCACGCAGGGGGCCGGGGAAATCGCGATCGAGACGCCGGCGGGGGAGAAGAACCCGAACTTCCGCGCCGGCGAGTTCCTCAAGCAAGCGTTGATCGGGGACTACTGCGATGTGAAGCCGCTGCTGTTCGACGCCCTCGCGGTCGATCCGCAGGTGCCCGCCGACGCGACGGTTGTCTGCGTCGCCGACCCGACCACGAAAATGAGCGACGCCGCCGTCCGCGCGCTGCAGAAATACATGGGCACACCCCGGGCCGACGGAACCAAGGGGAAGTTGCTCGTGATTGCGGGGGCCCACCCCGATCCGCAGTCGCCGCGACTATTGCTCAAGATCGGTATCGAACCGCTCCTCGCCGAGTTCGGCGTTCCGCTCCACGACCGCGCGGCCTATTTCGAACCGCAGAACCCGCTGCCGCCGAACGTCGCCATCGCCGGGGTCACGCGGAACTTGGTCGAAGACCGCAACACCATCGCGCTGGCCTTCGACAAAACGCAGATCCTCGCCGCGGACGTCCGGCCGATCAACTTGGCCGGCCAAGAGGGCCGGTACAAAGGCAAGCCGCTGCTCGGGTCGCTGCCGGATCGTATCACGTGGCTCGAAAATGGCCCCGTCGGCAACCCGATGGCCGCGTACGACGAGTTGATGATGGCGAATCAAGCCAAGCGCGCCGACATCTTGAAGGCGAAGGACGCCAAGCAAAATTCTTCGCGGGTGCTCGCCGCGGTGAGTTCCGAACCGGAGGGCACTACCGGCCGCGTCGTGATCTTCGGTTACAGCGGGTTCGAGGACAACGACTCGGCCGTCAAAGGCGGCTACACCGTGCCGCACGAACTCGTGTCCGCGTCGGTCAACTGGCTCCGGGATCGCCCGGCCGTGGCAAACGAAGGCTCGAAGCCCTACGGCGTTTACACCCCGAATCCGAAGTTCGATTGGCGCCGCGGGGTGACGCTCCCCGTGGTGCTGGTGATCTTGGGTATTTCCACCGTCGGCTTGGGTCTGTGGGTGCTGCGGCGTCGTTGAGCGGGGTATGGGGTGTTGGGTGCGGGGTTTCGGAAGATCGGCATCCTCCGTGTTCTGACTCAAACACTAAGCCCCACACCCCATACCCTGCTTTGATCGAGGTCTCCCAGATGAATTTCCGCTTCACGGCTCTGCTCTTCGCCGCGGTCGTCCTCGGCATCACCGTGCTGGCGCTGGTGACTTACTTCGATTCCGACAACGCCGGCACCGATGGCCTCGTCGCGCCGTTCACCAAGACCGGCCTTAAGGAAAGCGACGTTGACACTGTCGAAATCGCGCGCACCGAACCGACCGAAGAGCGTCTGGTCTTCACCAAGCTCGGCGAAGGAAAGTGGGAGCTGAGCCATCCGGTTGTCGCCAAGGTCGATTCGTTCGCGGTCGAGAGCATCATCAAAATGCTCTTTAACGCCAAGCCGACGCGCTACCCCAGCCTCACCGACAACCTCGCCCAGCACGGCCTCGCCAAACCGACCATCCGCATCACACTTAAGCGCGGCGCGGACACGAGCGCCACCGTCGCCATCGGCGATACGACGATCGGCGGCAGCGACGCCTTCACCTTCGTGACCGCAGCCGACAATCCGACCCGGCCCATCGCGCTGCGGGCGCTCGACCTCCGGCCGCTCTTCCGAGATGCGGCTTCGGGCCGGGACGGTGCCGCGTGGACGCTCTCCAAGTGGCTCACCGACTTCCGCACCAAGAAACTGCTCGGGACAGAAATCACCAACCCGGATACCGGAATCGAGAGCGTGTCGCTGAAACGCGGAGCGGCGACGCTCAAGCTGTCGAAGTCGGCCGACGGCGGGTGGAAGTTCGACGAACCGGCGGGCTTGGGCGATGCCGATCCCGCCGGCGACACCGTCGGCCGGACCGATCTCTTCACCGGCGTTCGCCCGCTGTTAAACGCTCTCATCGCGCTGCAACCCGCCGGGGTGAACGACTACATCGAAGGCGTGTCGGTCGCCGATTGGGCCAAGTACGGGTTGGCCGAAGGCGACCCCACCGCCATTCGCATCGAACTCAAACCCAAGGGGGCGGGGACTTCCGAAGTCTTGTTGATCGGCAAGAAGGTCGAGAAAGACGGCAAGCCCGTCGTGCCCACGAAGGTCTATTGTCGGATGCTCGGCGACTCCGCGGCGATCACGGTGCCGGGGGATCGCATCGATGCGTTGGCCAACACCATCGCGAATCCGTCCGAGTTGCGCAACAAGGATTTGCTCGCGGAAGGCAAGAAAGAATTGATCGATGCTATCGACATCACCCAAGGGACGGCGACGTTTAAGCTCCGGCGGATCACGACGACGGTGGGGGCTACGGCCCAGTGGGCGATCTACGGCCAAACGCCGGACGGCCGCTGGGCGACGTTCGCCGGTTCGGCGGAGCCGGTCGATTCGCGGGCATCCGTCAGCAAACTGATCGAAGACTTGACGAGGCCGCGCGCCGCCAAGGCGGTGCTCCCCGCGACTCCCGAAACCGCCGCGAAATTCTCGGAGACCCGCGCGACGGTGAAGCTCTGGTACAACGGCGTGCCGGCGAACACGCCCATCGCCGGTGATGCGGTGCCCGCCGAGCCGACAGTGCAAGGCGATCCCGCGGTCACCTTCACCCTCGGCAAAGTCGAAGCCGATGTGGCCTACTTCAAACGGGCGGTGGGGGGACAAGTCGTCGATTTCCAAATCCCGCTTGACCTCGTCGCCCGCCTGATGCGGCCACGCATGGATTACGTCGATCCGCGCGCCGGTGCGTTCAAGATCGAAAGCGTCACGAAGCTGACCTTCAACCGCGGTGCGGAAGCCTACGAGATCAACCGCACCGCCCTCCCCGAGCGGTCTATTAACCCCTACGCCCGCTGGGAGTTTGCCAAGCCGGATGGCCGCAAAGGCAAATCGGCCGACGGCGAAACTCTCTCGCGCTGGTTGTTCATGCTCGCCGCGCAGCAGACGGCGAAGCTCGTATCGGATGCGCCGACGCCCGAGGAGTTGACGCGCTGGGGCTTGGCCGCCCCGCGATTGAAAGCGTCCATCCACCAAGAGGGGAGCCCCGAGCGCCCGTACGAATTCGGCGCCGAGACGGACGATAAGAAAGCCGTATACTTCCGCGTCGCCGGCAAGCCGTTCGTGTTCGCCGCGCCGAAAGATGTTTACGATCTCATCGCGACCGGCGACCTCCGCGACCGGAGTCTCTTCCGGACCGATCCCGCCAAGGTCAAACGCCTCGAAATCATCGCTTGGAAGAACAGCACCCCGGACGGTAAACCGTTCGACCTCAAAATCGAACGACAGAGCGACGGGTGGGTCGCGATCGAGCCGAAAGACTTCCCGTTGGACACGGGCAAGGTACCCGGGCTACTCAAGCTGCTCGAAGCGCCGCGGGCGAGCGAGTATGTCCCCGGTATCACCCCGGAGATGGGCCTCGACGTCCAAACCGGGGCATTCCAAATCCTGATCGTGCCCGAGAGCGGAGAGAATACGCTCTTGCGAATCGGCAAAGCGGACTCGGGCAACCTCCATTTGTTCGCCGTGGGGAGCGCCTTCGAGGGCGTGGTGAAGATCGATGCGGCCTCGTTCCGGCCTTATGTCGAACAGCCCTCGTCGCTGCGGAAATAATCTGGGGTCGTCATGGTGCCTGTCCCCGTTCGCGCAACGTCGATCGATGCGTACCGCGGGTTCGCGATGCTTCTGATGCTCGCGGAAATGCAGCACCTCCCCCGCGTGGCCGCTCAATTTCCCGACGATTCTTTTTGGAAGACGGTGCTCTTCCACACCACCCACGTCGAGTGGCGCGGTTGTTCGCTGCACGATCTCATCCAGCCGTCGTTCTCGTTTTTGGTCGGCGCGGCGCTCGCATTCTCGATCGCCAAACGGCGGGCAGAGGGGCAATCCTTCCGGCGGGCCGCGCTGCACGCGGGCTGGCGCGCCCTCGCTTTGGTCGCCCTCGGCATCGCGCTCCGCTCCGTCGGCAAATCTCAGACGAACTTCACCTTCGAAGACACTCTCACCCAGATCGGGCTGGGTTACTTCCCGCTATTCTTGCTGGCGAGGGCGCGGCGGGGTTCGCATCTGTGGCACGCCCTTACAATCGGGCTCCTCCTCGCGGCGTATTGGGGCGCCTTCGCGCTGTTCGATCCGGAGCCGGCGGAGCCGAATTTCCTACGGGAGCCAACGGCTTGGCCGCATCATTTGGCGGGATTCGAAAGGCATTGGGAAAAGAACGACAACTTCGCCTCGGCCAGCGACACTTGGATTTTGAACGGGTTCCCGAGAGAGTCGGCCTTCTTGAAAAACCGCGGTGGCTATGCGACGCTCAGTTTCGTTCCGACTCTGGCGACGATGCTGCTCGGCCTGTTGGCCGGTGGTACGCTGCGCGGATCGGGGAGTGCCCGAGTGAAGCTTGGACTTCTCTCCGGGATCGGTGCGGGCCTGCTCGCGGCGGGATGGTCTATCGACGCGCTCGGCGTCTGCCCGATGGTCAAACGGATCTGGACGCCGAGTTGGGTGCTCTACAGCGGCGGTTGGTGTTTCCTGTTACTCGCAATTTTTCACGCGACGACCGACGCTGTCGGGTACCGGGGTTGGTCCTTTCCGCTGAGGGTGATCGGGGCGAATTCGATCCTCATCTACTGCGTCGCGGAAGTGCCCATCGGGGCATTCATCGTCGGTACTTTCAGAACCCACCTCGGGGCGAACGCGTTCCAATTCCTCGGCACGAAGGGGGAGCCGGTCGTCGCCGGTGCCGCGGTGCTGGCGGTTTATTGGCTCGCCTTGTGGTGGCTATACTCCAAGAAAGTCTTCGTGCGGATTTAGTCCCGCAGCACCGCCGAGAGCGCCGAGCCGATGTAATCGCGGTTCAACTGAGCGATGAACTCGGTGCTGATCGCCTTGGGGCACGCCGCTTCGCACTCGTTGATGTTGGTGCAGTGGCCGAAGCCTTCGCGGTCGTGCGTCGCCACCATCGCCCGGACCCGCTCCTTCCGTTCCACTCGGCCCTGGGGCAGCGCGCCGAGGTGGCCGACCTTCGCGCTCAGGAAGAGCATGGCGGAAGCGTTGGGGCACGCGGCGACGCAGGCCCCGCAGCCGATGCACTGGGCCGCGTCCATGGCGTGGTCCTGGTCGACTTTCGGGATCGGCAGCGCGTTGCCGTCCGGGGTGCCACCCGTATTGACGCCGACGAACCCGCCGCTCTGAATGATCCGGTCGAAGGCCCCGCGGTCGACGATGAGGTCGCGCAAGACCGGGAAGGCCTTGGCCCGCCACGGTTCGATGGTGAGTGTGGCCCCGTCCTCGAAGCTGCGCATGTGCGTCTGGCACGCCGTGGCCCCGCGCTCGGGCCCGTGCGCTTGCCCGTCGATCATCATGGCGCACGAGCCGCAGATGCCCTCGCGGCAATCGTGGTCGAACGCCACGGGCACCTCCCCCGATTTGATGAGTTGCTCGTTGAGCAGGTCCAGCATTTCGAGGAACGACATATCGCCGGTGATGCCGTCGACGCGGTAGGTCGCCATCACCCCTTCGGCGGTGCGGATGGTCTGTCGCCAGATATTGAGTGTGAATTTCATGATTGTGTATCGGGGAGGAAAACGGGGATGAATCCGGCTTGGCGGAAATGATGATCCGCAGTGAGAGCCTCGGTGATGTCCCGTTCGGTCATCACGACGAAAGAGATACAATCGGTCAGTGACCAAGCTTTATCAGCACGACTGGCGAATAATTCAAACCCTTTCGCATAGATCGCATCATCGAATGGAATGATTTCAATCTTGGGAGCGACCCGGAGTTTTTCGATGATTTTCACGGCGCGCATGCGGTTGCGAGGCGACGACATCCCGTCGGCAAATTCCAGCAGAATCCATTCGGTCGTCAGATAACGCTGATTGGCTTGATTGAAATAGATTTGAGCTTCGGAATGATGGGGCTCATCCGGTTTCACCCAAGCGAACAACACATAGGTATCGAGGAAACGGATCATCTTTTCGGCGTTCCATAGCGGTAGTGTTCGTGGTTTAAAGCATAGTCGGACGGTAGATCGTCGACGACACCCTTGAACTCAGCAAGTAATTCGGCCAAGCTGCCGCGTTGCGGATCGACAGTCCGCCCGGTTTCAGTTGGCAGTTCCACTTCGGGTTTCGCTACGACTTCAAGCACGGTGCCGTCCGGCCAAGGCAGCGGCGTATCGAAGTGGGGAACGCCATTTTTTACGATTGCGATCATGGTACGACTCCAGAATGTTACTTATAGCTCCGCACGCTCGGCTTCACCGTCTCGAAATTCAACGGCTCTTCATTGCGAATCGGTGTTTTGTCCGCACCGGCATACTCCCACGCCGCGGCGTGGACGAACTTCTCGTCGTCGCGCTTGGCTTCGCCGTCCGGGTACTGGTGCTCCTCGCGAAAGTGGCCGCCGCACGATTCTTCGCGGGTCAGGGCATCGCGGGCCAGCAACTCGCCGAACTCCAAGAAGTCGGCGACGCGGCCGGCGCGCTCGAGGGCCATGTTCAAACTCTCGCCGTCGCCGGGCACGCTCACGCTGCTCCAAAACTCGGAGCGCAATTCCTGAACGCGGTTGATCGCCGCTTCGCACGATGCTTTGGTGCGCGACATGCCGACGTGATCCCAGAGCGTCCGTCCGCATTCGCGGTGGAACTCGCTCGACGTTCTCTTCCCTTTGATCCCCAATAGCCGTTTCGTTTGCGCGGCCACGGCGTCCTCGCACTTCTTGAACTCGGCGTGATCGACCGACTTGCGGTCCGAGGCCGTGCTGGCGAAGTAATTCCCCAAGGTGAACGGCAGCACGAAGTATCCGTCGGCCAACCCTTGCATGAGCGCCGAGGCCCCGAGGCGGTTGGCCCCGTGGTCCGAGAAGTTCGCTTCGCCGATCACGAACAGCCCGTCGATATTCGACATCAGGTGGTAATCGACCCACAGTCCACCCATCGTGTAATGCAGCGCTGGGAAGATCCGCATCGGGCGTTGGTACCCGTTCTCGGCGGTGATGCGCTGGTACATATCGAAGAGATTGCCGTACTTCCCTTGGATCTTGCTCAGGCCTTGGCGCTTGATGGCGTCGGCGAAGTCGAGATACACCCCGAGTCCGCCGGGACCGACGCCGCGGCCGTCGTCGCAGACGCGCTTCGCGGCCCGGCTGCTCACATCGCGCGGGGCCAAGTTCCCGTAGCTCGGATACAACCGTTCGAGGACGTAATCGCGGTCGGCATCGGCGATCTCACCCGGGTGCTTGCCGACATCGGCCCGATTCTTGGGCACCCACACCCGGCCGTCGTTGCGGAGGCTTTCGCTCATCAGCGTCAACTTCGATTGGTGATCGCCCGCCACAGGGATGCACGTCGGGTGAATCTGCGTGTAGCACGGGTTGGCGAATGCGGCCCCGCGCTTGTAGCTGCGGTAAGTCGCCGTGACGTTGCAACCGACGGCGTTCGTACTGAGGTAGTAGGCGTTGGAATAGCCGCCCGTGGCCAACACGACGGCATCGGCGCTGAACGATTCCACCTTGCCCGACTCTAAATGTCGGACGACGATGCCGCGTGCCCGGCCGTCCACGACTACGAGATCGAGCATCTCGGTGCGCGGGAACATCTTGATATTGCCCGCGCCGATCTGCCGGCACATCGCTTGGTAGGCCCCGAGCAAAAGCTGCTGGCCCGTCTGCCCCCGGCAGTAAAAGGTCCGCGAGACTTGCGCCCCGCCGAAGCTGCGATTCTCGAGCAGGCCGCCGTATTCGCGCGCGAACGGCACCCCTTGGGCAACGCACTGATCGATGATGCTCACCGAGACTTCGGCGAGGCGGTGGACGTTCGCTTCGCGGGCGCGGTAGTCGCCGCCTTTGATGGTGTCGTAGAAGAGCCGGTGGACGCTGTCGCCGTCGTTCTGATAATTCTTGGCGGCGTTGATGCCCCCTTGGGCCGCGATGCTGTGCGCGCGCCGAGGGCTATCTTGGAAACAGAACGCCTGCACTTCGTAACCGAGTTCGGCGAGCGTGGCGGCGGCGCTGCCGCCGGCGAGTCCGGTGCCCACGACGATGACGCGGAACTTGCGTTTGTTCGCCGGGTTGACGAGCTTCTGATCTTTCTTGAACGATTCCCATTTCAAGGCCAACGGCCCCGAGGGACTTCGGGCATCGAGTTTCATAGCGGGGAACCTGGGAGAGGGTCGTAGGCGGGCCGGTCCGGTTGCGGACTAGCGTTGCAGATATCCGGTCCAGACGGCGACGACGATGGCGATGTTGCCGAGGACGATGACGGCGGCGATGGCGTTGCCCGAGATCCAAGCCGCGCGCTCGAAGCGCCGACCGACGAACCCGAGTGTCCGCAGCGAACTGGCGATGCCGTGGCTGAGGTGCAAATAAAGCAGCGCTTGGGCGACCAAATAAATGGCCGAGATCCACCACGTGGTGAAGCCGGCGATGACCATCGTGTAAACATCGTGGCGATCCTCGGCATCTCGGAGGTCCATGTAGTTTACAACCCGACCGTCCACTTCGGCGCCGTGGACCCATCCGAAGGTGAAGTGGGCGAGGTGGAAGGCCGTGAACGCGAGGATGACCAAGCCGGTCAAGAGCATCGACCGCGAGGCCGTCCGCGCTTGGGCCGTCCGCATCATCTGGTAGCCGATGGGCCGCGCGACCTTCGCCTTGAGTTGTAACCGTATTGCCAAGTACAAATGCAACACGAACATCCCGAGCAAACCGCCGCGGGCGATCCAGATGAACGCGCCGAGGTCGTGCTTGAGGAAGTGGGCGTAGGCATTGATCGAATCGCGGCCGCTGAACATCTTCGCGTTGCCGATCATGTGGAACACGAGGAAGGTGACCAACCCGACCCCCGTGAGGGCGACGAGGACTTTTTGGCCGACGCTCGATCCGAGATAAGCTTGGTTCCAAGCGAGGGGACCGCTGCCGGCGACGTACTTCCGGGCACCTTTGGGGTTGATGACGACGGTGCTCATA
>JAYTBD010000243.1:0-11726 GCA_043737155.1 Fimbriiglobus sp.
CGGGGCAAAGCGCGGGCTATAGCCGTATCCATAACCGATTCCCGGCGCGTAGCCGAAACCCGGCCCATACCCGACGAAGACGCTCGAGCGCGATCCGAATTGGCTCGGCGCATCGACGACGGGGTGATCTTGCGCCCGGGCCATCGTGGGCGCCAGCGCGATCCACACAATCGGCAGAACGGACAAATTCCGGCCGAGGTGTTGTCCGATGCTCATGGCGATGCTCCGGTGGTATCGCTATGCATCGAATCGGAGCGACACCCGGCTAAAGCGCGGATTTGCAAAACAACGGACGCGTCGGGATCGGCCAGCACATTGGTGATATCCCGGGCCAAAAGCGAACAACCGCACCCCGGTCATTCGCATTCGGAATTACTTCACTTCGCCAAATCGACGCACACCAACTCTACATCGTTCCTCACATACATCTTCTTGCCGGCGAAGGCAGGATTGACCCACACCGTCTTTCGGCCGGCGTCCTTGTTCGTCGGGGCGAGAATCGCCGCCCGGTCGATTTCCTCGTATCCCTTCGGCGTCAGCTTTGCGATGACCAGTTCCCCTTTCTCGTTGAAAAGGAAGAAGCGGTCCGCGTGCTCGGTCAAGAATGCATTCCCCCAGCGCGTCGGTTTTCCCTCTTCGGTCGGAGTGCCGACAGTCGGCTTGCGCGTACTCCACAGGCGTTCGCCAGTGTCGGCCTTCAAGCAGCGCAGTTCCCCGTAGCTGCAGATGCCGTAGATGTGCCCGTCTTTGATGAAGGGCGTCGGCATGATGCTGTGCAAGCCGTCGGTCTTGTCCGCTTGTTCGCTGGAACTTTTACCCTTCCATACGGCCGTCGCTTTGTTCCCGTCGATCTTCAACAGCACCGGGCCATCGTAGAACGCGGTGACGAAGAGCCGGTCGGTACCGACTTGTCGCGGCGTCGGCGCGGTCAGGGCGAACTTGACCGGGAAGTCGTACTTCCACAATCTCTTGCCCGTTTCGGGATCGAGGCCGATGACCGCGTTCTGGTGCCAGACGACCGCCGTGCGGACTTTGTCGAAGTCGTAAACCATCACGGCCGCGTACCCGCAATCGGCGGAGAGTTCCTGCGAGTGCCAGAGTTCCTTGCCCGTGAGCTTGTCGAAGGCGACGACGAGATTGGCGGCGGTACCGCCGGTCACGCAAATGAGTTTGTCTCCTTCGATGATCGGGTGCGAAGCGAAGCCCCAGATGGGAATCTTGGCCTTGTAGTCGGAGATGTAATTCTTGGACCACACCTTCTTGCCGTTCTTCACGGCGGAGCAAAATAAGTCGCCCATCGATCCGACGCTGTACACGAACTCGCCGTCCACGAGCGGTGTGCAGCGCGGGCCGCTCGCGTAGCCGCCGGGGATTTTGTAAGTCACCGGGTACGGCGTGGCCCAAAGTTCCGCGCCGGTCTTCGCGTCGAAGCACACGATGCGCTCCACACTGCCGTCGTCGGTTTTCGAATAGTCCGCGACAAAGACTTTATCCCCGACCACAGCCGGCCCACCGTAGCCCGCCCCGAGCTTGGCGGTCCAAATCTTCTTCGGCCCGCCCGCGGGGAACTTATCGACGATCCCCTCTTCGCGCCAGATGCCATCGCGCTTCGGCCCGAGAAATTGGGGCCAATCGTCGGCGAGTCCCGATGAGCAAAAGATGGCGGTCAATATCGTGGCGAGTCGGAACTGCATGGTTCGAGTCCTCGGCGATGGTGGATCAACCCGGATGATACCGCGTCCGACTTCGCGGCTTGCAAGATTCTGCGGTGAACACTCGGCGGGCAATCCTTATAAATCCCCGATGCCAGTCGCCCAACTCACCATCCTCGGCGTCGGACTGCTCGGCGGATCCGTCGGCCTCGCCGCGAAGGCGCGCAACGTCGCCGCGCACGTCCGCGGCGTCGGCCGGGATGAGCGCAACCTCGCCCGCGCCCGCAGCGCCGGAGCGATCGATTCCTACTCGCTCGACGCGGCCGAAGCCGTGGCCGACGCCGACATCGTGGTCGTCTGCACTCCGGTGGATCGCATTGCCGCCGACGTGCTCGCCGTGGCGAAGGCGGCCCCGGCAAGTTGCCTCATCACCGATGTCGGCAGTACGAAGGGGAACATCCTCGCCGCGCTCGCCGGGAAGATGAGCGCGATGGGACCGACCTTCGTGCCCGCGCATCCGCTCGCTGGCTCCGAGAAGCGCGGCAGCGCCAACGCCAACGCCGACTTGTTCGTCGACCGCCTCGTCATTACGACGCCCACGGCGGAGACGGACGGCGAAGCGACTGCGGCCGTGGAATTCTTCTGGCGTCAACTCGGCGCCCGCGTCCTGCGGATGACGCCGACCGAACACGATGAGGCGCTCGCTTCGACCAGCCACTTGCCCCACGCCGTGGCAAGTGCATTGGCCGGTGTGACCCCCACCGAGTGGTTGAATCTCACGGCCGGGGGTTTCCGCGACTGTACGCGCATCGCGGCCGGGGACCCGGATCTCTGGGCGGCGATCTTCGAGGCGAACAGCCCGGCCGTACTCGGCGCACTCGATCAATATTTGCTGCGATTGCAGGGATTCCGGGGCATCCTCGCGGCCGGGGATCACGAGGCGTTGCTCCGGTGGTTGGCCGAAGGGAAGAGGGTCCGAGATGCTTTGGGAAGTTGAGATTAGCCCACTTGGCCCGGACGCTGAGCGCGACCGCGTGCGCCACGAGTTCGACTTGATCTCGAACACGACCCGCGGCGCGGAGCTGGTGTTAAAATCGGCGCGCGGCTTCTTGCTCGAAGGTGCGGATCTCACCCGCGACAGCGTGGCAAAACTCGCGCAGTCGTTGTGGGTCGATTCCATCGTCGAGCGCGGTGCGGTGCGGGAACTCGGGGCGACACTCGAGTCGCCCGCTTACACGGTCCTCTTGAAACCGGGTGTGATGGACCCGACGGCCGAGAGCGTGCTGAAGGCGGCCGGCGATTTGAATGTGTCCTTGATCGCGGTGCGCACATTTCGGCGATACTACGGTGGCGAAGCGCTTGAACAGTCCGACCGCGATACGCTCTTTCGCAAAGTACTCGCCAACGACGCCATCGAACAAGTGGTCGTCGGCTCCCTGCACACGGATTATCTCGCGCTCGGCAAGCCGCGCGAGTTCCAACTCGCGACGGTACCACTCGCCGACCTCGATGATGCCGGGTTGCTCCACGTCAGCAAATCCGGGACGCTCGCGCTGACGGTCGAAGAAATGCGGACGATCCAGAACCACTTCGACAGCCAAGGGCGGGCTCCGACCGACATCGAACTCGAAAGCATCGCCCAAACGTGGAGCGAGCACTGCTCGCATAAGACGCTCAAAGGCGAAGTACGGTACGCCGAAACCATCGCCGGAGTGACAACGCACCGTCACTACAAGAATCTGTTGAAAGAGACGATCTTCGGAGCGACGCAGACGATCCGCGCCCGACTCGGTGCCGACGACTGGTGCGTCAGTGTCTTCTCCGACAATGCCGGCATCGTGAAGTTCCACCCCGAGTTCCACCTTTGCTTCAAGGTCGAAACGCACAATCGACCCAGCGCCATCGAACCCTACGGTGGGGCCAACACCGGCCTCGGCGGCGTCATCCGCGATGTGCTCGGCACCGGCCTCGGCGGCAAGCCCGTTTGCAACACGGACGTCTTTTGTTTCGCTCGGCCCGATTACCCCATCGACAGATTGCCGGCGGGAGTGTTGCATCCGCGCCGCACCATGAACGGCGTCGTCGCCGGGGTACGCGACTACGGCAACCGCATGGGCATCCCAACCGTCAACGGGGCCATCGTGTTCGAGGACCGCTACCTCGCCAATCCGCTCGTCTTCTGCGGTACCGTCGGCCTCATCCCCGTCGGCATGGAATTCAAAGAGGTGCTGGCGGGGGATTTGATCATCGCCGTCGGCGGGCGCACCGGCCGCGACGGCATCCACGGCGCGACGTTTTCATCCGAAGGATTGCACGACGAATCGGAGACGGTCAGCGGCGGGGCGGTGCAGATCGGCAACGCCATCACCGAGAAAAAAGTTCTCGACGTGATCCTGAAAGCCCGCGATCTGGGGCTGTACACCGCCATCACCGATTGCGGGGCGGGCGGGTTCAGCAGCGCCGTCGGCGAGATGGGCGCGGAACTCGGCGCGACGGTGAACCTCGACGCGGCCCCGTTGAAATACGAGGGGTTGAGCTACACCGAGATTTGGATCTCCGAATCCCAAGAGCGCATGGTGCTCTCGGTCCGTCCGGAGAAATGGGCCGAACTCAAAGCCCTGTGCGAAGCCGAGGATGTCGAAGCGGCGAATCTCGGCACCTTCGAAGCGAGTGGTCGGTTGATCCTCAAATATCGCGGGCAGACCGTCGGCAACCTCGATATGCACTTCCTGCACGAGGGCCGGCCCAACATCGTGCGTCGGGCCGAGTGGCAAGCCGTTGTCACCGATCCGGTGGCGCGTCCGATCTTCAACCCCCAAGAGATGCTGCTGAAGATTCTGGCGATGCCGTCGGTGGCTTCGAAGGAATCGGTGATCCGCCAGTACGACCACGAAGTGCAGGGGGGGAGCGTCGTCAAACCGTTGACGGGGGCGAGCAACGATGGCCCGAGTGATGCGGCCGTGGTGATGCCGGTGCTCGGCTCGCAAATGGGCTTCGCGGTCGGCAACGGGATCAATCCGCGCTACGCCGACCTCGACCCGTACGCCGGGGCCGCCGCGGCTATTGACGAAGCGCTGCGGAATGTCGTCGCGGTCGGCGGCGATCCGGGTCGCACGGTGATCCTCGACAACTTCTGTTGGGGCAACGTCACCGAACCGGCGATGCTGGGGGCACTCGTCCGCACGGCGGAAGCCTGCCGGGATGTCGCGCTGGCCTTCGGCACGCCGTTCATCTCGGGCAAGGACAGCTTGAACAACAGCTTCGTCGCCAAAGACGGGACCAAGATTTCGATTCCGCACACGCTGCTGATTTCATCGTTGGCGATCGTTCAGGACGTCCGCCAGTGCGTGACGATGGACTTCAAATCCGCGGGCCACGATGTATTTATCCTCGGTGTAACACGGGACGAACTCGGCGGTTCGCATTTGCACGAACTGTTGAAAATAGCGGGTGGTGTCCCGCCTCGGGTCGATCTGCTACTCGCGCCGAAACTCTTTGCCGCGCTCCACGCCGCGATCCGGGCCGGGCTGGTGCGCGCGTGCCACGATTGCAGCGAAGGGGGCCTCGCGGTCGCTCTCGCCGAGATGGCCTTCGCCGGGGAAGTCGGCGTCGATGTCACCGGCTTGTCAGCGTTGCCGGGCGCAGACGGATTGCCGGATGATGTAAAGCTTTTCGGTGAATCGGCGACGCGCTTCGTGATCGAAGCGGTGCCGGAGAACGCCGGGGAACTGCGGCGAATCTTCGCCGGGTTGCCACTCGCCAAGATCGGTACCACCGTGAAGGAGCAGCGCTTGCGTATCGCCGGCGCCGACGGAGAGTGGTCGATCTGGGCGAAGCTGAGCGACCTGAAAGAAGTTTGGCAAGCGCCCTTGCGCGGCTGAGCCGGAAACAATCATCGGACTTCGCCGTTGATCGGACCGGCAATCCGCCCCATACTCTCCCGTGTCGGCGGAGCGCCGCCGATTCCCACCCCGGCCCCATTTCGCGGGCCATCGTTTCGTACCGGAGTATCGTCGATGCGTCGCCTCCTCCCCTATTTGGTTCTCACCCTCGCTTTCGCCGGCCCCGCTTATTCCCAAGAAGCGAAGGACAACCCGGCCGCTAAGCCGCTCAACCGCGACAATCCCCGCCACAAGCAATTCTTGAAGGTCGTCGAGAAGGGCGAAGGCGACGTCATCTTCCTCGGCGATTCCATCACCCAAGGTTGGGAAGGCTCCGGCAAGAAAGCGTGGGCCGAAACGTTCGCCCCGCTCAAGCCGGTGAACCTCGGCATCGGCGGCGATCAGACCGGCCACGTGCTCTGGCGGATCACCGAAGGCAAAGAACTCGACCCGATCAAGCCGAAGGTCGCCGTCATCATGATCGGCACCAACAACACGGGATCGCATCACGCCGAGGACATCGCCGGGGGCATCAAAGCCATCGTCGCGGAACTCAAGAAGCAAAAGCCCGATCTGAAAATCCTGCTGCTCGGCGTGTTCCCCCGCTCGGCGAAGGCGAGCGATACGATCCGTTACAAAATCCAGTACATCAATGCGATCATCTCGAAACTCGACGATGGCAAAATGGTGTTTTACAAGGACATCGGCGCGCAATTCTTGGACAAGGACGGCACTCTGGACAACAAGATCATGCCCGACATGCTGCACTTGAGCGAAGAGGGCTACAGCATCTGGGCCAAGGCCATCGAAGAAGACGTGAAGAAGCTGTTGAAGTAGTTCGCCGCGCGATTTCACCCACCCCTCGCCGATGCGGAGAGGGGGAACAGGATTCATCCATGCCGCTTTTCGGGGCGCATTTCTCCATCGCCGGCGGATTGACGAACGCCGTCGCCACCGCCGTCCGATTCCGCTGCGACACTTTGCAACTCTTCACCAAGAACGCCAGCCAATGGGCCGCGAAATCCATCGCCGACGCGGACGCCACCGCGTTCCGCCGAGCCGCGCAGGCGGCGAACCTGAGGTTGCTGACATCCCACGACTCGTACCTCATCAACCTCGCCGCGCCGGGTGACGAGTTGTTTCGAAAGTCCGTCGATGCGTTCGCGGTCGAATGGGAACGGGCCGAGCAACTCGGATTGGCCTACCTCGTGATGCACCCCGGCGCCCACGTCGGCAGCGGCGATGCCGCGGGACTGAAGCGCGCGATCGACGGGCTGAACATCGCCGCGGAGCGGTGCCGCGGTTTCAAAACGCAGGTGCTGTTGGAAACGACGGCGGGGCAAGGGACGAGCCTGGGCCACCGCTTCGAGCACCTCGCAAACCTACGCGCCGGGGTCCGCGAACCGGAACGCTTCGGCGTCTGCCTCGACACCTGCCACGTCTTCGCAGCGGGGTATCCGATCCACACGGCCGACGGATACACGGCGACTTTCCAAGAGTTCGACGACGTGATCGGGCTGACGAATTTGAAGTTGTTCCACGTGAATGACAGCGTCAAACCGCTCGGGAGTCGGGTGGATCGTCACGCGGGGTTGGGGTTGGGTCAGATCGGCGAAGGGGCGTTCCGACTGCTGGTGAACGATGCGCGATTCGATGCGTTGCCAATGATTTTGGAAACGCCGAAGGAACGCCCGGACGGCGAGGAAATGGACCCGATCAACTTGGCGAAGCTGCGGGTGGTGTACCGGAATCCATGACCGTCCGCCAGCGCAGCGGCATGGCGGAGAATGCGGAATTATAGGTCGCTTCGAGGGGGATGTTCAGAAAATGTCCTGGCAATAGGAATATGGGCATAGTCGGAAGGGCATCCCCGATCGCGAACTCCTCGATGTAAGCGTTACCGCCCGAAGCCAGTGAGCATTCGTAACTGACGATTGTCAGGGGTTTCTTCGGGTCATTTCGCTGTTCGTCTGAGCCCGGTTGCATCTTGTGCCAGATCGACTGATGAAACGACTCAGGAGCATGCGTGGTTCCGGGTAACACATCGACGAGGAGGACGTGAATACCCTCTTCGATCATACCTGTGATCTTCCCGGTCAACCCTCACACGCCTGCCCTCGTCGCTTTGTTACCGGGGGCTACCAGCTCGATGATCGCCACGACTCGATCATCCGAAGCACGGTGGATTTGAACGATATTTTTCTTGTTTTGATACGCCGCTGCATCGTCATCTGCACGGCGAAGCGGAGCGATGTTGGTATTCTTCGCGAGCAGTGAGTAGTGATCGGGTGGGAGATCGCGATTCAATTGTTCGGAAATCCTGCCACTCCACCCTTGATGGAAGTCGTGGAAGATGCCGGAGTCGACTTTCGTCCAAGTGTGAACTGGCATCGACATACTCCTCATTCTTCAAGAGATTCTACACCGTCGCCCCGTTCCCCGGCCAGTTCCCTTGACCCCGCTGCTCTTCGCCGTATCCCATCATCGCCGCGCGGACCGTCCGCGTCTCCCCGCCCTTTGCCGATGAACGCACCCATGAGCCTGTCGACCATCCGAAAAGTCCACGCCCGGGAAATCCTCGACAGCCGGGGCAATCCGACCGTCGAAGTCGAAGTCACTTTGAAGAGCGGGATCGTCGGCCGCGCGGCGGTGCCGAGCGGGGCGAGCACCGGCGCCCACGAGGCCGTGGAGCTGCGCGACGGCGACAAGAAGCGCTACCTCGGCCGAGGGACGCTCAACGCCGTGGCGAACGTCAACGAGACAATCGCGCCGGCCTTGCTCGACATGGAAGTATTCGAGCAAGTCGCCATCGACGCGGCCATGGTGATGCTCGACGGGACGCCCAACAAAGCTAAACTCGGGGCGAATGCGATTCTGGGTGTCTCTATGGCGGTGGCGCATGCCGCCGCAAAGACGGCCCGATTACCGCTGTACCGGTATATCGGCGGGACCAATGCGACGGTCCTCCCCGTACCGCTGATGAACGTGCTAAACGGCGGCAAGCACGCCGACAGCACCGTCGATTTCCAAGAGTTCATGATCGTTCCCGTGGGTGCGTCGACCTTCCGCGAAGGACTGCGCATGGGGGCGGAGGTATTCCACTCCCTCAAGAAAGTGCTGCACGACAAAGGGCTGAACACGGCCGTCGGCGACGAAGGTGGCTTCGCACCGAACATCCCGTCCGCGGACGAAGCGCTGGCGACGATCTCGCAGGCCATCGAGAAAGCCGGGTACAAGGTCGGCGAGCAAGTCGCGTTCGCGCTCGACCCCGCGTGCACGGAGCTCTACGAGGAAGCCAAGCACAAGGGCAAAGAGGGGTACTGCTTCTTCAAGAGCGCACCGGACAAGGTCATCAGCACCGACGAAATGATCGACCTGTGGGCCGGGTTGTGCGCCAAGTACCCGATCCGATCCATCGAAGACGGATTGTCCGAGGACGACTGGGCCGGCTGGAAGAAACTCACCGCCAAGCTCGGCGGCAAGATCCAACTCGTCGGCGACGACTTGTTCGTGACCAACACGACCCGTCTGAAACGCGGCATCGCCGAGGGGTGCGGCAACAGCATCCTCGTCAAGGTGAATCAGATCGGCACGCTGACCGAGACGCTCGACGCCGTGCAGACGGCGATGCGAAATAAATTCACCGCGATCCTCAGCCACCGCAGTGGGGAAACCGAGGACACGACCATCGCCGACCTCGCGGTGGCGACGAACTGCGGGCAAATCAAGACCGGCTCCGCGAGCCGGACCGACCGTATCGCCAAGTACAATCAGCTTCTGCGGATCGAAGAGGAATTGGGCGCCGCCGCGGTGTACGGCGCCGAGCTGAAGTCGTAGTCCGCGGAGAGGGCCGATGCCGACGTCGTTCAGCGATCCCCCCGATAGCTTGTACATTGCGATGTTCATCGCGATGCTCGTGGGCGCGGCCATCTGGTACCGTTACCGCACGCGCAGGACGGTGATCGTCGCGGGGGTCGGCGCCGGGCTGTTCCTCGGGCTGCTGTTGGCCGATCTCTTTTTCGACAGCCCGCGCGAAATCGTGATCCGAACGGCCAAAGAGTTCCAAGACGATTTTAACACGGGGGAGTGGGGCAAATTCGAAAAGCACATCGCCGAGAACTTCGACCGCAAAGGTAAGAAGAAAAGCGATATCAAATCGTCGTACGAGCAAGTCAAAAGCTTCAACGTGAAGATCGCATTGTGGTCGTTCAACCGCGACGATGTGCAAGCCCAAGGCGATTCGATCACCGTCGGATTCGACGCCAAACCGGAAGGTCCGCAAGCGGAAGCGTACCACCGCTACGTCCGGGGCCGGTTCGCGAAAGGGCCGAACGGCAAATGGCAACTCGTGGGTTACACCGCGTACAAATCGTTGAACCACGCCATTGAAGAAGACTTCGGCCAAGGCTGGTGACCATGCAAATCGACGGCGTCGAGATTGTCGATACCTTCGCCGAAGCCTTCCCGATGACGGCCGCGCGGGTCGTCGTCACCGCCGCGACCTCCGAATGGGCGCGCATCGGCGCGACCGCCGCGACCGGGTACGCCAGTAGCGTCATCGGCTGCGATGCCGAGGCGGGGATCGAACGCGAACTACTTTCCGATGAAACCCCGGATGGTCGCCCGGGTTTTTCGCTCCTTTTCTTCGCTTTCAGCCGCGATGCGTTGCAGAAAGCTTTGGTCAACCGCGTCGGCCAATCCCTGCTGACCTGCGCGACGACGGCGGTCTACAACGGGATGGATGGCGATCCCGGCAAGTCGATCCGCATCGGCGGCCAACTTCGCTACTTCGGTGACGGCTGGCAAATCAGCAAGCAAATCGGCGACAAGCGCTACTGGCGCATCCCGACGATGGACGGCGAGTTCCTCTGCGAAGATAGCTTCGGCACGACCAAGGGCGTCGCAGGGGGGAACATCCTCATCGCGGGGAAATCGCAAGTAGAAACTTTGGCCGCTGCGGAAGCGGCGGTGGAGGCGATGCGGGCCATCCCCGGCGTGCTGCTACCGTTCCCCGGCGGCATCGTGCGTTCGGGCAGCAAAGTCGGCAGCAAGTATTCCACGTTGAAAGCGAGCACGAACGAAGCCTACTGCCCGACGCTCCGCGGTGTGGTGAAGTCCGAACTGCCCGAGGGCGCGAACGCGGTGTACGAGATTGTGATCGACGGGTTGTCGCTCGCACTGGTGGAGCAAGCGATGCGCGATGGGATTGTCGCCACGTGCGCGTGCCCCGGAGTATTGCAGATTACGGCGGGGAACTACGGCGGCAAACTCGGCCCGTTCCACATTCCGTTGCACTCCCTCTTCGACGGGGGCGCCTCGGGATGAAGATCACGATCCGCCACGATTCATCGATTCCAATGGAGTTCCCCGGCATCACCCCGGATCTACTGAGCGCGCTCGGCGAACTCGAAATCGCAAAGCTCCCCATTCTGTTCGGCAATCGGCAGATTCAACTCGGCGAAGTCACCGAAATCACGGAGTGCGATTCGAAAGACGCATTGATCTTCTGCGGGGACACGGCGCGGATTAAATCTCTCGGGGCGGGCATGGCGGGCGGAACGATTTTCGTAGAGGGTGACGTCGGGCTGCACGCCGGCACCGGTATGACGGGGGGGACTCTCGCCATTTTCGGGAATGCGAGCGACTGGCTCGGCGCCGAGATGCACGGGGGGTTGATCTCCGTAGTCGGCAACGCCGGTCACAACGTCGGCTCGGCCTACCGAGGTTCACGGCACGGGATGCGCGGCGGTTCGATCATCGTGAAAGGGAACGCAGGCGATGAACTCGGGCTGCTGATGCGCCGCGGGATCATCATGGTCGAAGGTGTCACCGGCGCATTCGCCGGGACATCGATGATCGCGGGAACCATCGTGGGCACGAAAGGATTCGGCCCGCGCGCCGGCGCGGGAATGAAACGCGGTTCGTTGATTTCGTGTGGTCAGACCGAGATGATCGCGCCGGGATTCCGGTACTCTTGCGATTACGCACCGTCGTACCTCGACCTCTTTCGCAAACAGTTATGGCCCGAGCTTCCGGAGCGGCCGACGGTGCGTTGTTACCGCGGCGATGTGCTCACGGGCGGACGCGGAGAGTTGCTCCAGCTGAGTTAGCCGGACGCGCGAGCGACGGCTACGATTCAGTCATGGAATGAAAATCGGCAACTGCGTGTCCCAGATCGTGGCCGTCGCTCGCG
>JAYTBD010000244.1:0-5005 GCA_043737155.1 Fimbriiglobus sp.
AACTGGGCGGCCCCGCCCTGGACGACGTAGCTGCCCACCGGCAGAGAACCGTCGTTGGCCAAGACGATCTCCCGTCGGTCTTGGAGCAACACCCGGACCCCGACCCGCTCGAACGTGTTCGAGTTTTGGGTGAACACGAACGCGTCGGCCCCTTCGCGCGCCACCGCGTCGGCCGGCAGCACGAACACGTTGTCGAGCTTCTCCACGCGTACGAGCAGACGCACTTTCTGACCCGGGCGGAACCGCCAAAGGGTGAGTTTTTTGCCGCCGTCGTCCACGACGCGCGACGGATTCTCCAAGAGCATCTGGAACGCGAACGTCCGGTTCAGCGGGTCGATGGTGTTGGCCATGTAGCGGATGCGGAATTCTTGTTCGAGTGCGCCCCAGCCCGCCGAGGCGGCGTCCTCTTGGAAATCGACTTCGACCGGCCAACTCTCGCGCACGCTCTTCTCCAGCAGCGGCGTCTCATCCCGGAAGGCCCGTCCTTCGACCGAGAGCTTCCGGTGATTCGCGAGCAGGCAAAGGAGTTGACCCGCCTGCACCTGCTGCCCGAGTTCGGCTTTGAGTTCCTGGACCTCGAATGTCGAACCCGATCCCGCCGAGATCACGGTGCTGACGAGATCGGCGGGCTTGGGCGGAACTGCGATGGTCATCTCGTTGACGAATTGGCCCGCCGCCGCCGCGTCGATCATCTCCGGGGTCAGACTGCGATTGAGCAATTCTTGGCGGTACGCCTTGACGGTCGACTGGAGCCGGATGATCCGGGTGTCGACTTCGATGATCCGCGCTTCGGCCACCGCGGCGGCGGCCGCCACCAACAACTTCCGCTCCTCTTTCGCGAGTTCCACGTCCCGGTGGGCCTTCGCCAGTTCGGACTGCGTCAAGTGCAGCGATTCGCTAAGGATCTTCAACGTGAACAGCGCATCGCCGGGACGGACGATGTCGCCCGGGACGTGATTCACCTTCACGACGACCCCGGTCACCGGGGCCACGACGCCCCGGTCGCTGACTCCGGGCCGGTCGACCACCATCCCCGGCACTTGGATCGTCTTCCAATACGTCTGCGGCTTCAGGGGCTTCGCGGACAAGCCGAGGTTGTGCTGGGCTCGGTCGTTGACGATGACCTTGCCAGTCGACGCGACCTCCTCGCCGCCCGTATCGACCGCCGCGGTGGAAGCGGGCTTGTTCACAAAGGGCAACCAACGCTCGCGGGTGCTATACCCGGCGAATGCCGCGCCGGCGATCAACGCGATCGCGATGAGCGGCTTGAGGACGCGCATGCTTTTCATGACCGTTGCCCGTGGTGTGGTGCTTGAGTCCGAACCGATGCGGCGGAGATGTCGCTGGGCCGAAAGGAATTAGTCCGGGTGCGGTCGAACATGCGAGACGGAGGCCGAACTGTGCGGCCGCTCGGCCTGCGTGCAGACGCGGTGTTTGAACTGTTATCGACCGACTAAATGAGAAGTGAAAGCTGCCGGAGGAAGACGGGACATGCGTATCCGGAATTGAATGGGGGGCGATGGGCGCGCAACGATCCCCGGGCTGGGTGTGAGTGGACCCCGCAGAAAGTTGATTCGACCCGATTCGCACAATCGACGAGCGAATCCGAGCCCGCGACGTCAGCCACCCGAATGATGGCGAATTCACTGGCATTCGCGGTGAGGAAAATCGCGTCGCGATCGTGTTCGGTTATCGGGTCGAAATCATCTGCAAACAGGGGTGGAGCGGTGATTTCGGGTGAGTCCCGATGATCGAGATCTTCGTGGGAATGACCGGCGGTCGTGTGCTCGCCATGATCGTGCGAATGGGAATTGAGGGCGAAGCTCGAATGAAAGTGGGGACGGAGATCGTGCCCGGCCGACTGTCCGTCACCGTGCCAATGCTTGGACCCTACCGATGGGATCAGCAGCAACGGGAGCAAACAGATGTTGGTCAGACGCCGGAGCATAGTAACGAGCTGGAGTCTTTGGTTCGGAAGCTACTTCGCCCGCAGTGATCAAGACAAGCACCAACCAAGAAGAGGCATCAAGAGATCCGTTTATCAGCCTATGTCCGCAACCGGATGCGGTCAATGACGATTGGCTTGCGACTGAACTCCCTCCGGTCATTGTTTATCGGGAATCGTCCCCGGACGCGGAAGCGGATCGCCACTTTGACCTCGCGCCGGCGGTTGGCCCGGCCACCATTCTTCGAGTAACAGCGCGGACAGTTCCGCCGCCGCCCGCCACGCTTCACCGAGGGCCCGGTTGTATTCCAGCCGCGCTTCCGCGACGCTCCGCTGCGACTGAATCACCCGCAAGTATTCGAACTGGGCCCCTTTGAACGCTTCGAGCGAAAGCCGGTAGGTCTCTTCCGCTTTCGGCAGGACTTCGTTGCGGTATTGTTCGGCCAGCTTCACGGCCGCCGAGTAAGTTCGCAGGGCGATCGCCACCCGTTCGGCCAGTTCGTTTTCGACCCGCCCGACATCTTGGCCCGCCATCGCCAACTCGGCTCTGGCAGCGCGGATGTTCCCCTGGTTGCGGTTCCACACCGGGATCGGAGCGCTCACACCGAGTAGAAAGTCGTCCGACTTATTCTGATTCTGCCGGACGTAACCCGATGTCAGCGTCAGGTTGGGGATCCGTTCGACCTCCGCGCGGTGGATCGCGACGTGGGCGCGATCCACGGCCACCCGGGCCGAACGGATGTCGGGGTGCGTCGCCAACACCGTCTCCAGTGTCCGATCCGCGTCGTATTTGGGTACGTCTTCGTAGGGGCCGGCGATGGTTCCGATCTCGAGTCGCGGGTTGCCCAACGCCGCGGCGAGCCGGTTGCGGGCGCCGGGGAGTTCTCTCCGGGCCGATTCGGCTTGGGATCGGAAGCGGGCTTGCTCGACTTCGAGCTGGATCAAATCGAGCCGGGCGATCTGTTTGTTGTCGAATAGGGTTTGCCCGTTCTTGACCGCATCCGTTGCCAGCTTGGCGAGTTCGTCCAAGATCGCAAGCCGGCGCTCCAAAGCGTAAAGGTCGTAGAACGCCGCGCGCACGGAACCGATGACCGCGTATCGCTCCCGGAGTAGGCCGAGGGTCGATTGATCGACTTCCCGCGCGGCCACCGCTTGGGACAGACTGAGCTTTCGCCCGGTCACGATCTCCTGGCTGATCTGCGGAGCCGTGATGATCCCTCCCGGCCCTTGCCGATCACCCAATTCGTCGGCCGTCACCGCGAGCACCGGGTTTGGGTAGAGGCCCGCTTGGGCGAAGCGACCTTGGGCGGCGTCGATGGCGAAGGTCGCCCGAGCGAGTCGCGGATTCTGTCCGATGGCCGTCCGGACCAAGTCGTCCACTTGGATCGGGCCCGGAGTAACAACGGGATTGGCGGAAGGTTTTGTTTCGGCGGCACTTGCATTCGAAGCGTTTTGCTGGAAATTCGTTTGCTGAATTTCACCGGTCGGGCTCTTGAGCGACGAAATGGGAGGCTGTTGCAGCTTTGCTGTTCGCGGCACGTAGTCCCTGCTGGCGCATCCCAGTGTGCCGAGTAGCAGGACGACCGCCGCTGCCTGTGAAAGGGTGCTTTTCATAACCGAACTCTTTGAATGCGGAATCGGTGGTTTTGCGAGTGTCCGTCCCGGAGTTGGGAAGGAAAAGCTCTCGGTGACGATGTTGACAGAGCACGGTTTCAAGCCACGGGCCGACAACGGCCCGTCTGCTCGACAGCTAAATCAACAGGGAGAGGTGTACCAGATAGAACGGGAGCCGAACTGGGGGTGACGGACTTGGCGAAGGGTAATTCGCATGGATCCGGCGAGTGAGAAGCCAATGGCCGAGGTGACTCTCGACAAAGTCATCCGCCGGCACAATATCAATGTTGGAAGTTTTTGAATGAGCGAACTGTGCGAACGCCGCCCATGCAGGATTCAGAATCAAAATTTGGTCAACGTCGTATTGCGTTTTAGACTGGGGCCGTAGGCAGGGGACTTTTGCCCGCTCTTCCAAGCTCACCGATCCGCTTAGGACTTCCCCATTCTCTATGCGATGGTGCCGGTGGCAACCGCATCCTGTGGACACTTCAGGAGTCCGGGTGATCCCTTGCAAATGGATGTGGGCGACGTGTCCCTGATCTCCAACGGTGCAATCCTCGTAGCAACGCAACTGATTCATCGCCTGCGACAGCAGGATTGTGCAAATCACCAGGGATGAAGCAAGTTTGCGACACATGCCGTCATCATCGGCAAAATCGTCCCTTAGGCTTGAGCCGGCTGTCATTTTCGCGGGATTTCATTGCAGCCCCCGAGTTCGGTGGGAATGTTCCGGGTGATCGGTGACAGCCACCGACCACCCGGAGTCGAAGCATTACTTCTTGCAGCAGCTGTTGCAGCACTTGATGCACTCGCGGCACATCTTCGCGCAAGCGGAGCACGCCTTGTCGTCGGGGTGCTTCTCGCACGCCTTCGCGCACATCTCGCAGGCCTTGGCACACGCCTCGCAGCAGACGGCCATCATGGGGCCACCGCGGCCGCAGACCGTCAGGCACAGCTTGCAGAACTCGGAGCAGTCGAGGCACGCTTTCATGCACTCGGCGTAGTCCTTCTTCCCTTGCGCGACCATGTCGGCGCAATGCGCGTAGCACTTCAGGCACTCGGCCAGGCACTTCGGACAGGTCGTGGCGCACTCGGTGCAGCACTCCTTCGTGGCCTTGACTTTGTCTTCGGCCCGAGCGGATCCGACCCCGGCGAGGACGGCGACGCCCGCACCCACGCCCGCCAGCACTTCTCGACGATTCATGACGATCTCCCATTGAACAGGTGGTGAAGAACTCGACCCGATTCGGAAAGCCCGACGCGGGTCACTCTTGAGGGGGCGAACCCCCGCGGCTGCATATTCGCAAGCGGTTTCGCACCCATCTACTGACTGGGAAGCATCCTTGGACCGTTACCGTCGGTTCGTCTGGGTTTTACTTCGTGGCACCGTTGAAAAGTCAAAGTGAGTTCCTGCGACCGGAACCAAAACCTTGCTGGCGCACGATG
>JAYTBD010000245.1:0-5001 GCA_043737155.1 Fimbriiglobus sp.
AAGAACAAAACCGGCGGCAAATGGGAGATCGCCGACGGGGCCATCACCGGCAGCCAAGACATCCCCGGCAACGGCGGCATCGTCATCACCGATAAGAAATACGGGGACTTTGAAGTTGCGCTCGAGATGAAGAACGACGACGGCCCGGACAGCGGCCTGTTCCTCCGCTGCACCGAAGAGGGCAAGTGCTTCCAAGCGATGATCGACTACCATAAGGGCGGCAACCTCATGGGCGTTTACGGCGAGGGCCTCGGCGGCAAACCGCACGTGCGCAACTTCGACTTCACGAAGGATGTCAACGACATCAAGTTGACCGAGTTCAAGCCGTTCCCGTGCCCGGTGAGCGCCGAAGACTGGCCGAAGTTTTGGAAGCACGGCGAATGGAACGAACTCCGCGCCCGCATCGAAGGGAACCCGGTCAAGGTGACGACGTGGATCAAAGGGGTGAAGTTCATGGAGTACACCGACACCGAGAAGCGCTTGGGCGACACCGGCGGCATCGCGCTGCAGGTCCACGGCGGCGGCGACTACACGAAGCAGTTCGTGCGCTACAAAAATATTCGCGTCAAAGAATTGAAGAAGTAGCCCGCCCGTGAGCCGACCGATCCGCCTGATGACGCTGGCCCCGGGGCATTTCCACGCCGCACTCGTGCAGAAGGAAATGCCGCCCGAAATCTACCGGCGCACCTACGTGTACGGGCCGCTCGGCGCCGACCTCGCGGAGCACGTCGCCCGCATCGCCGCATTCAACGACCGTCCCGACAGCCCGACGCGCTGGCAACTCGACATCCGCGCGGGCGAGGATTACCTCGCCCGATTCCTCCGCGAACAGCCGGGCAACGCCGTCGTCATCGCCGGTCGCAACCGCCCGAAGATCGACCTCATTCTCGCGGCGGTTTCGAACGCCTGCCACGTCCTCGCCGACAAGCCGTGGGTCATCGACGCCGAGGGTTTCGAGCGGTTGGCGGAAGTGTTCCGCCAAGCGGACATCCGCGATGTGCTCGCTTGGGACATGATGACCGAGCGCTTCGACATCGCCACCGCGCTGCAGCGCGATCTGATGCGGGACGCGGACATCTTCGGCAACTTCGTCGCGGGCACCGCCGAGGATCCGGCGCTGACGCTCGAAGCCACGCACTACTTGCTGAAGTCGGTGGCGGGCGAACCGCTCCGGCGCCCCGCTTGGTGGTTCGATTCCGAGGAAGCGGGCACCGGCCTCGCCGATGTCGGCACGCACCTCGCCGATCTTTCCATCTGGTTACTGTTCCCCGATCAAGCGGTCGATCACCGCGTCGACTTGGAGATGCGCGACGCGCGGATTTGGCCGACCCCGCTCACCCGCGAGCAGTACCGCGCGATCACGGGCGAAGCGGCGCCGTGCGACGGGGCGCTCGCTTATCAAGGGAATGGCAGCGCCACCTATTCGCTGCGCGGGCTGACCGTCCGGTTGACGGTGCGCTGGGACTGCGAAGGCGAGCACGACCTCCACGAGGCGACGGCCCGCGGCAGCCGCGCGCGCATCCGGGTGCGATCCACAAAAGGGACACGCCCCGAACTGAGCGTGGCCGCGAATGAAGCCGGCGACCGCGGATCCCTCCTCGCCGCCGTCGTCCGGCGCTGCGACGAGTGGCAACTCCGCTACCCCGACCTCGCCGCCGTCGACCTCGGCGATTCGATCCGCCTCGACATCCCCGAGCGCTACCGCACCGACCACGAGCAGCACTTCGCCGACGTGCTCGACGAATTCCTGCGATACGCTCGGAACCCCCGTCGCGCGCCGCCGTGGGAAGTGCCCAACCTGCTGACCAAGTACGCCATCACGACGCGGGCGGTAGAGATGGCGCGCTCGAAGCAAACGCCATCCTGACCCCGAACCCGGTGACCCCGTGCCCGCTATCCGACTCGACGGCAAAGTGCTCGCCCAAACGATCCGCGCGGAGATCGCCGCGCGCGTGGCGGAGCGCATCGCGGACGGCAAACACCCGCCGGGCCTGGCGGCGATCCTCGTCGGCGATAACCCCGCCAGCCACGTTTACGTCCGCAACAAGCGCAAGGCCTGCGAGGAAGCGGGCATCCGCAGTTGGCTCCACACCCTCTCGGCCGACGCGTCGCAGCGCGAACTGATGGACCTCATCGCCGAGTTGAATGCGAACCCCGAAGTCCACGGGATTCTGACGCAACTGCCACTGCCGCCGCACATGGACGAGAAGGCCGTGCTCCACGCGGTCGATCCGACCATCGACGTCGACTGCTTTCACCCCGAGAACGTCGGCCTGCTCGCCGCGGGGTACCCGCGCTTTTACCCGTGCACGCCGCACGGCTGTCTGCAAATGCTCCGGCGGTCGGGGGTCGAAACCGCGGGCAAGGAAGTCGTCGTCGTCGGCCGGAGCAACATCGTCGGCAAACCGCTGGCGATGATGCTCGTGCTGAAGCGAACCGATATGAATCCGATGGGCGGCGACGCCACCGTGACGCTGGCGCATTCGCGCACGGCAAACCTTCCGGAGGTCTGCCGGCGGGCGGAAATCCTCATCGCGGCCGTCGGCCAAGCGGGGTTGATCACGCCGGACATGGTCCGCCCCGGCGCGGTCGTGCTCGACGTCGGCATGAATACGGTGGACGGCAAACTCGTCGGCGACGTCCACCCCGGCGTGGCGGAGGTGGCTTATTCGCTGACCCCGGTCCCCGGCGGCATCGGCCCGATGACCATCGCGATGCTGCTCGAAAACACGGTCCGCGCCGCCGAAATGTTGGACGGGTGAATGGGGTTCGGGAATAGCCGGGGATCATACTTGGGAGGGAACTGTACTCGACCGGGGGCGACTCCGTGAAACGCTATTGGAGTGTGCGGGTGATGATCCGCGTGGTGACGCCGGAATCGATCACCGCGGCCTATTTGCTCACGCTGGTCGGGTCGTTGGTGTACTTCGTGGTCATGTGCGGCATCAACGCGGAATCGAATTCGCCCGACTCGGCGGCACCTTCCGCCGGCGTGGGATTTGAGATCGTCGGGACCGACTCAAACGATTTCGAGCTTCAGCCCTTGCGGGACTCGGGTACACCCTTGCAAAAGGATCTCGCCAATCGGGTGTTTTACAAGGGGAATCCGGTCGGGAAGCTGATCGAGAAATACAAACCCGATACGACGATTGACCAGCCGCCATTTCAGACGATCTACTACCGAGGAACAGGCAAGATTTGGTCAGCGGCCGCCGAGACGAGAATCATCGCCAAGGACGGCAAATTGATACAAGCCGAAACAGGAATTCAACTCGACACCGAAGAGAACGTGAGAAGACTCTCGCTTTGGAAACTACGATTCTTCGGGGCGGATTGGGTCGAGCGCAACGGCTATCGGGATACTTTGATGGAGGCTTTCAAAGACTATCTCGGGGATTTCCGCTCGGCCTCGAAAGCAGTGGTTGGGGCGGCTTTTGTCGAGCTGCGATTCCGAGATGTCGGTGAAAAGTGAGTGGCCCAGTGGTCGATCAGCGTGACAATTGAATCGCTGCCATCGCCGATCCATTACAGCCGAGAGCCTTCCATGACTCGCCTCCTGCTCCTCGCCTCCGGATGCCTCGCCCTTACCGCAATCTCTTGCTCCAACGAGTCCTCGTCTTCCCCCAAAGCGCGTTCCCCCGCTTCGCCGACTCAACCGGAGTCGGCCCCGCCGAAGCTCTGCTGACATTGAGCTTCCGCTCGGTCTTGGTGAACATCAAAACGGGCCGTGTCGAAGTGCAAGCGCGGCATTGATCCGGTTCGGACTCAGGGATCCATCGGCACGTCGACGGGCGGAGCGGGCGCGGGGGTCGACGATTTCTTCTCGGCGTCGGTCAGCGACTTCACGGTCTGGGCTTGCGGGGTGCCGGTGCCTTCGGAATTCCAGTCGTAGTCCTCGGCGTTCTCCATCGCCAGCAGGCCGATCCCGACGACCATGGCGATGATCGTGAACAGGAGGATGCCGGTGTAGCCGCCGTCGCGGTAGACGGGCTTGGGGGGCGCGAACGCGGATGTCTTTGCCATAGCAGCGGCCTCGGATCGGTTAGTTCTTGCTTTTGGGCACCGCGATATCGGACAGCGCCGCGGCCGAGGGGATGGTGACGGCGGGGGCGGCCAGCGACTTCAGGGCCGTCGCTTCGTGGTCTTGGTTGAAGAACACGGCGGCGCCGATGAGCGCGAGCAGCGATAGCGCGGCGAGGCCGGTGAAGACGTCGTTGCGCGTCTGCGGTGCCGCGGGCTCGCCCCCGTCGTCCTCGCGGACGCGGCGGAGCTTCGGCCTCGGGATTTCGTCTTCCTCGGCCGGCTTCGACTTGACCGGTTTCGATTTCTTCTTGGCCATGGTGGACGCTCGGTCGGGTTAGCCGGACGCCGCCAGCGACGGCTACGAATCGGACAGGGAATACACCGACAAATTGGATGATCCGGGCCGTGGCCGGCGCTCGCGCGTCCGGCTAACGGGAGCCGTTCATTGCTTCATCGGGACGACTTCGTCGCCCTTCTTGGGGAAGTCGTCGCCCTTGGGGACTTTGACGCCGAACGGCGGCTGCCACGTGCCCACGGCCCGGTCCGGATCGACGATGTCGCCGATGAGGATGGTGCCGATGTAGTTTTTGGAGCCCTCATTCCGGCGGATCGTTAGCAGTGTGCCGCGCTTCAGGCCCGCATTCAGGCCGGGGGTGATTTCGATAAGCCCGTCTTTATCCTTGCCGGTGAATGAGACCACCGTACCGCGGAAGTCATCTGGCGGGAGCGGACGCACGTTGCCGCCCCTGCCGCCTTGGCGCAGGACGGCGATTTCTTCCTGCAACCCTTGCAGACGGGCGACGAGCAGATCCCGCGCTTGCTTCTCGGAATTGGCGCTGCGGACGGCCGCGTCCTTTTCGTTTTGGTTCTTCTCCGAGACGCGGATCTGGTTGTTCAAGTCGGATTCCATCGTCTTCAAATTCGTGCTCTGCAAATCGACTTGGTTCTGCAACTTCGTAATCTCGACCGTCAGCTCGG
>JAYTBD010000246.1:0-1966 GCA_043737155.1 Fimbriiglobus sp.
CAAGTCGAACTGCGCGACCGCACCGGCGGGATCCAAGCGCGGCTGTGGAACGCGGGCGAAGGCTTGTTCCGCACCTTCGAAAACGGCGACTTCGCCCAGGTCGAGGGCAAGGTGCAACTCTTCCAAGGGGCGTTGCAGGTCATCCTGAATACGATCGGGCGCGTCGAACCGGGCAAGGTCGATACCATCGACTTCCTGCCGCAGACCGAGCACGAAATCCCGAAGCTCTTCGAGCGGCTCCGGGCGTTCCTGTTGCGGCTGAGCACCCCTGGATTGCGCGCGCTCGCCGAGTGCTTCTTGATGGACGACGCCTTCGTCCGCAACTTCACCACCTGCCCGGCGGGCGTGAAATTGCACCACGCCTACGTCGGCGGACTGCTCGAACACACCGTCACGATGATGGACATCGCGGAGCGGTTGCTGCCCTTCTACCCCGGTACCGACCGCGACCTCGTCATCGTCGGGTTGTTCCTGCACGACGCCGGCAAGACGCGCGAACTCACGTACCAACGGGCCTTCGGTTACTCCGACGAAGGCCAACTGATAGGGCACATTTCCCTCGGGTACGAAATGCTCGTCGAGAAGGCGGCCAAGGTCCCCGAGTTGCTCGGCGAGCCACTTCCGCGCGACTTGATGCTGCGCTTGAAACACATGATCCTGAGCCACCACGGTACGTTGGAATACGGTAGCCCGAAGGTGCCGATGACCCCCGAAGCGATGCTCGTGCACAGCATCGACAGCATGGACACCCGGCAGCACATGGTGTTGCGCGACATCCGCGAGGACCGCGGCAACGCGACCGCGTGGACGCCGTACAATCGGACGCTGCAGCGCCGCATTTACAAGGGCGGGGCCAACGGCGATTTGTACAGCGAAGGCGGCGACGCCTACGATTGAGCGAAGGGTCGGCGATCCCGTTCCCGACGATCGGGTATTCAATCGCGGCCGATTTTCTTCGCCCCGGCGGGGCCGACTTACTTAGCCGGGGGTGGAAGCCCTGGGTATCGGGGTCAAATGTTTTCTTCGCCCCGGCGGGGCCGACTTAGTTAGCCCAGGGTGGAAACCCTGGGTATCGGGGTCAACTGAATCCTGCCCTGAAAGGGCCAGCTTCCGGCCCGCCAACCACGCCGGCCCTTACAGGGCGGAAGACAGGTTATCTCGTACCCAGGGCTTCCGCCCTTGGGCTAGGTAAGTCGGCCCCGCCGGGGCGAAGAAAATTGGCTGCGATTCGATTTCTGAGCGTCAGTAGCCCGACGCCCCAGCGAGGGAGTCTGAACGGGACGGGCGCATCGAATCCCTCGCTGGCGCGTCGGGCTAACAAATCCCGGACGAACTTGGGTCCTCTCAATATGCCCGATATCTCCGCCCGCATCCTCGAAGCCCTCGGCCGACCGAGCTACAGCCCCGTCAAACCCAAAGCGCTCGCCAAGCGCCTGAGCGTCCCCGAGCAGGACTACCCCGCGTTCCGCAGCGCGGTGAAACTCCTGTTGCGCGACGGCCGCATCCGCGTCGGCGGGGGCTCCACACTCATCGCCGACGATCCGCATGGCACCGTCTTCGGCATCTACAAGCGGACTAACGCCGGGCCGGGGTTCGTCCGGCTCGACGTCAAGCCGGGCGAGCCGCCGATGCCGGATGTGGCCATCCGCGAAGGCCGGGAATCGGATGCGTCGTCCGGGGATCGCGTGCAGGTGAAACTGCTGCGCCCCGCCGGGAAGATGGCCAACGCCAGCGGCGAGATCGTCCGCGTGCTCGAACGGGCCACCCGGACGTTCGTCGGCACCTACTTCGAGCGCGACGGCGAAGGCTTCGTCAAAGTCGACGGGATCGTCTTCGCCCATTCCATATCCGTCGGCGACCCCGGTGCCAAGGGCGTGCGATCGCAGGACAAGGTGCAGATCGATCTGCTGAGTTTCCCCACGGCCGACGAGCGCGGCGAGGGCGTCATCACCGAGGTTTTCGGGCC
>JAYTBD010000247.1:0-4995 GCA_043737155.1 Fimbriiglobus sp.
CCGACGAATCCGGCGCACAGCACTTGTTCCTGCTCCGTTCGGTGAAGCTCGGATCGAAAATCGTTTACCAAGGCGTCGCCGTCGATTGGGACAAGTTGAAAGCATCGCTCCGCGCGGAATTGATCGACATCTTCCCCGCGGCGGAACTCCACCCGGCGATCGCGGATGCCGAGCCATCCCCGGAGCGCACGATGACCGCACTCCCGGTGCGACTCGATCCGGAGACCGATTCCGCACCGGTGCTCGACGGTTGGTCGCCGCTGCGATCCGGGTTGGTGATCGCGTGGGCCGCGGCGCTGCTGGCGATCGTCGCGGTCGCCTTCGGCGGTCGGGCGATTGTGGGCATGTCCGAACGGCGCATCCGATTCGCGTCGGCCGTGACGCACGAATTACGGACCCCGCTGACCGCGATGCAGTTGCACCTCGACCTGCTCAACAGCGGGTTGGTGCAGGACGAAGCCAAGAAGGCCGAGTTTCTGGCGACGATCACCTCCGAAGCCCAGCGACTGAATCAGTTGGTCGAAAACGTCCTCGCGTTCGCCAAGTTGGAGAAGCGCTCGGCCCAAGCCCAAGCCCGCTGGGTACCGGTCGAGGCCATCCGGCAATCGATCGCGCTGACGTGGACCGAGCGCTTGGCGTCCGAAGGATTCGAACTCGTCGTGAATTCGATGGCGTCGTTGAAGAGCGAGGTCCACATCGACCCGCGCGTCTTGGAGCAGGTGCTGGGCAACCTGATCGACAACGCCCGCAAGTACGCGAAGTCGGCGACCGACCGGCGGATCTGGCTCTGGATCAAACCGGTGGGGGTTGCGAAGGTGGTATTTGAAGTCGAAGATCGTGGTCCCGGCGTCCCCTCGGCCGAGCAGCGCTCGATCTTCCAAACCTTCCGCCGGGGCAGTTCCAGCACCGACACCGGCGGCGCCGGGCTCGGCCTATCGCTGGCGAAACAATGGGCGGAGCTATTCGGCGGCACGCTGAGCTACCGCCCCGCGGACGGTGGCACGGGGGCGTGCTTCCGGTTGGAGTTGCTGGCGAAGTGACTGTCACTGCTCGAACATTTCCCGCAGCACTGCGAGGACAGTGGTCGCAGTCACTTTGTCGATGCGCCCCAAACGCTTGACCAACCGTGTACGATCGACGGTCCGGAGTTGATCGAGAACAATTTGGCCCGCCTTCGCTTGAAATCTGCAAGGAACCCGCGTGGGATAGGGCCAGCCTTTGGTCGTCATGGGCGCGACGATGAGGGTCCGCAATTTCCGATTCGACTCGTCCGGGGATACGACGACGCAGGGCCTCGTTTTGCGAATCTCGCCGCCGACGGTCGGATCGAGATTGACCAAGTACACCTCGAAGCGAAGGATCACCATTCCCATTCACTCTCGTCCCATTCGGTCAGGACGAATGTCTCGCCGTCGAGCAAGGCATCATCGCCCCTGCGAGCCATTTCTTCAAATGCTTCGGCCCACCCTGCCCGCGGCTTGGCGATAGGACGGATCAACAGCGTCCCGTTTTCGGCGCTGAGTTCGACATCGCCTTCGAGTCCTGTCAGTTTCAAAAGTGGCTTGGGGATGCGGATGCCGTGGGAGTTGCCGATGCGAATGATACGCGTTTTCATAACAGCTCCGAGTGTGACTACATTGTAGCTACGGAGCGGTGTCCGTCAATTGCCTCACAACCGCGAGCTGTACTTCTTCTTCGTCTTGCCGTACACGGCTTTCTTCTCGGGTTCCGGCTCGACCGGCGTATCCAGCCGGTCTTCGCCCACCGTAGAAGCCAGCTTCGGCGTATCGTAGCGCTTGCGGGGGGTGTAGGCCTCGAAGCCTTCGATGCGATCCTCTTCGATGAGCCGGTTGATCATGTTTTCGATCTGCGTCAGTTGGTCGCCTTCCTCCGGCTCGACGAAAGCGATGGCGACGCCGTCCCGGCCGATACGGCCCGTGCGGCCGATGCGGTGGACGTAATTCTCCAAGTCGTTCGGCATGTCGTAGTTGATGACGTGCGAAATCCCGGTGACATCGATGCCGCGGCTGGCCACGTCGGTGGCGATCAAAAACTTCACCCGGCCGGTGCGAAAGGCCGCCATGATCTTCTCGCGCAGGGTCTGCGTCAAGTCGCCGTGGATGGCGTAGGTGCCGGGTACGAGCGGCTTCATCTTCTTGAGCAGGTTGTCGGCCCAGCGTTTGCGCTCGACGAAGATAATGCACTGGCGCGGCTGCTCGCGCTCGATCACTTTCAGCAGCAGGTCGAACTTGCGTTCCTTCTCGACGGTGATGTACGTCTGGCGGATCTTGTCGACGGTCATCGTCTTGGGCGAAAGGTTCAAGTGCAGCGGGTTCACCATATATCGGTCGACCAGCTTCTTGATGCTGTCGGGGACGGTGGCGCTCATCAGTAGAGTTTGGCGCTTCTCAGGACAGCGACGGAGGATCTTTTCGATGTCCGGGCGGAAGCCGATGTCGAGCATCCGGTCGGCTTCGTCGAGGACGACGTACTTCACGTGTTCGAGGGTGAGCGAGCCACGGCGGAGGTGATCGATGATGCGGCCGGGGGTTCCGACGACGAGGTCGCAGCCTTTGGCGAAGCCGGCGAGTTGCTTTTGCATCCCGGTGCCGCCGTATGCGGCGATGGTGCTGAAGTGTTTACTCGGGGCGAGTTTCTCGGCTTCGCGGGCCACTTGCAGAGCGAGTTCGCGAGTGGGCAACATCACGAGGCCGATGGGGCCTTTGGTTTTATGCGGCCGCCAGCGGTTGAGAAACGGCACCAGGAACGCGCAGGTCTTACCCGTGCCGGTTTGGGCTTGGCCAATGACGTCTTTGCCACGCATGGCGGGCGGGATGACGGCGCTTTGGACGGGGGTGCAGAACTCGTAGCCGGCGTGCGCGAGGGCGCCCATGAGCGGTTTGTTGAGGTTCATATCCCGGTAGGGGACACCGCCGGCGAGCGGGTTGATTTCCGCTTCGGCTTCAAGGGTGAGCGCGGGGGCTTCGGGGTGCGAGGCGAAGTGCGGGCGGGGGTCGTGCGATTCCGAGACTGGAGACTCCATCGTTTCCTTTTGCGTGTGCTGGGACGGGGGACAGAGATGTTCGATCCCGATAAAGATACCATTCGTAACCTATTTAGAAGGCCGAGAATGACCAGTGGTCACTGGGATTCTCGAAATGAATTCGCAGGGTACGACCTAGGTCTCCGGGCTGCTCGCCAGTATCTCGTAGTCGATCGGCTTGAACGTGCCATTGTTGCTCAGCTCTGCCGAGCACGCCGTCAGGCCGACAATCAGGTCCATCTCGGCGCGCAACACGATGGCATCGCCCGCCTTCGACTTCGGCGGGCCGATAGTGAGTTCTCCCGATTCGCCGATCGCCACGTTCATGAAGAGGTTGAACGTAGTCGGGATGGCGTCCGGCGTAATGCCGAACGGGGCGAGACCGCTGGCGAGGTTCCCGAAGCAACCGGGGTGCGGCTCGGTATGCCCGTAGAGGATGCGGAAAGTGTCGCGGCTACACGGGGTGAGCAGGAAGTCGTGACGGCCCACGTCGTCGGACTCGATGGCAAACATCGGTCGGCTACGGTTGGAATAGAGCGTGTGCCCGGTCGTCAAGTAGATGGTGTTTGCGTAGTCGATGCTGCGACCCGAAGAGAGCCACTCGCGCGGATCGTCTCTGGCGAAGGCCACGAGGTCGGAAACTTGCTCGCCCAACGGATCGACCACGCGCAACCGCCGCCCTCGCTCCAGAAGGAAGCCGGTGCCCGTGCGCGGGGCGAGACGACGGAGGCCGGAGGCCGGGTTCGTCATCAACCGGCCTCCGCTGTGGTACTCGGGGCGTGCGCGAAGGGACAGCCGCCGCGGCCCGGCGAAGCAGGCGGCTCCGACACCAAAGTGACGGGCGCTTGCCAGTCGGCTTCGACTTCCCGACCGGAGTACTGCCGCGCTTCACTTTCGCTGCCGAAGTCGGCGAGGTTCGGGTTCAGCGAGCCTTGCAGTTTATCTTCGCGCGAACGGATCACCTCCTGCATCTTGGCCCAGCGGCCGGCTTCTTTCAATCGCACGAATTGGGCGTGGGGATTGAAGACGAGCGTCGGAAAGGGGAACCGCCTCGCCGTGCGCGAACTGTTCGGATGGAGGCCGACGACGAAGAATGCGGTGCCCGCGAAGCTGAAGCCGAAGTGCGGGTCTTCCGGATCGGAGCTGACGGTGGAATCCCAAGCGTGCAGGGGGGCATCCAGCCGGTTGAGCTGGCGAAGTTGGTCCCAGAGCAGCTTCTCGAAAGTGGCCTCGTCGAGGTTGATCGGTTCGCGGAATACGGCGACGAAAGTCACGAAGTCCGAATCGGCGAGTTCAGCAGGTTCGTGGGTGAAGGTGAACAAGTCGCGCGCCAGCCAGGCAGTGGAATCGGCCGAACTGAGGCAGTCGTACACTCCCAAGCGTACGGTATCATGCGCCACGGCACTCTTCGCGCCCACGCACGAAAATTGAGGATCCTGCACGAATCCGTGGAACGCACCAATAGCGGCCGAGGCGAACAGATCTGGGGGACGGGTATCGTTTGTAGCGGGTATGGGGCGACCGCTTTTAATCCGGTAATAATGACTGTGCTGGATGGCCACGTCTGAAACATACGGATTGTCGGTCATGCCGTGGAGTACCGAGCCGGATGGAGAGACTTTGCGAACGCGAGAAAGGAAGAGTCGCGAAAGGCGTGCCAAACCAATCGCGGAAATGCCGATAATCCGGTGAGCGGGGACTTGGTAGGTGGGTGCAGTGAGGTCAGAAAAGCGGAATGCGATTCCTATTCCCAGCAACTACGGCAACTTCGACTGCTGGTCCGGCGCCATATGCTTGTGCAGCCCCTTTCCATCGGCATCGCTGCCGCGGAGCAAGTCGCCGCCGGCGGGGGCTGGGCGGTGGAAGGTCGGGCCGTAGGAAAGGGCCAGACCCAAGCCGAGCAGGCACGCGACCGACGCGGCGAGCGTCACGCGACCTTGATGCTGATGACG
>JAYTBD010000248.1:0-1965 GCA_043737155.1 Fimbriiglobus sp.
GGACATCACCGTGTCGGTGGTGGCCGACGGGATGGGGGGGCAAGCCGCCGGGGAGATCGCGAGTAAAAAAGCGATCGACATCATCCCGCGCGAACTCCGCAAGCACCTCGCCTCGCATTTGAATGGCGACGGCGTGAAGGGGGTCATCAAACGATCCATCGTCCAGGCCAATGAAGAAATCATGTCCATGGGGGCGCTCGACAAGGACATGCGCAACATGGGCACCACCGTGGTGATGACCCTCTGGCGGAAATCGGGCGAGATGTTCGTGACCGGCGTCGGTGATAGTCGGGTCTACTTGGTGCGCAACCACAAAATCGAACAGCTCACGGTCGATCACTCGCTGGCTCAAGCCCTCGTGGAAGCGAACACCATTTCGGCCGCGGAAGCCAAAGACCACCGCTTCAAAAACGTCCTGTGGAAGTACCTCGGCAGCAAAGAAGTCGGCGAAGGCCCCGATGTTCTTGCCGTGACGCTCCAAGCCGGCGACCGATTCCTCCTCTGCTCGGACGGCCTGACCGGCGTCGTCAACGACGAAAAGCTGCTCGAATACGTCGATGGACAGACCGACATGCAAGTCTGCGCGGAAGGCTTGGGCCAACTTGCCCTCGACAGCGGTTCCCGCGACAACGTGTCGTGCGTTATGATGGAAGTGATCGAAGCGTAAAATGAGAATATTGAACCGCGAAGGAGCGGAGACGCGGAGGATACAAAGTAGCGGGATGTTATCCCGGTGCGCAGGCATCGGAAGCCAACGACGTTCGCTCCACCGACCACAACCGAGAATTCACTTCTGCACCGCCGATGCTTGCGCATCGGGTTAACCTGTTACGAGCAAATACAGGCAGACTCGTTTCCTCGCCACATTTCCCGCTCGGACACGGCTGGCCTATTAAAAAACCTACCTCTTCAGGTCGGTCGGAGCGGCGGTTTTTTCAGACGGTGGACCAATCAGGACGGCCACGTAGGGCATCCCTTGCTCCGTCTTGGCTTGTTCGGCTGCCGCAATCTCGCGACTGCCCGGCTCGTCCGCCAGTAAAATAGTCACCCCGGCAGGATCAGGCCCCCATCCGTCGAGAAAGACCTTGATGCGGCCATCCTGACGTTCAACAATTTGCCCGTGGACACGACAACCCCCATCCCAGACCAGCGTGGGATCTTCGACTTTTTTCCCCGTTTCGACGAGAAGCACCCAGGCGGTTGCGGCGGTGAATTTCGACTCGCCGCGTTTTTTGATTTGCTCCGCGATCCAAGATTCGACGACCGGCCGATCCTTGTCACGAGCCGCCGGGTCGGCGGGCAAGATGATCTTGACGTACACTCGGTTGAGTTTAGGCAATGCACCCTTCTCCGGCGTCGCCTTCTGTGCTTTCACAGGAAGGAGAGCACCAGCCGAAAAAACGACAGCGATCCACGCGAGGAAAAGCGGCTTCATAACAAATCTCCGCATATGACGACGCTTGGCAGGACTAGCATGCAAAAGTCAATCGTACATCACGACGAGTTATCCTAGGGTTAACCCGATGCGCAAGCATCGGAAACCAACGGTATTCGATCACTTGCGAGAAATTCCTGTTGCCACCAACGGCCGATGCTTGCGCATCGGGTTAACCTGTTTCGAGCAAACTCAGGCTGACTCGTGAGCAGCGAATCATCTCGTTCATCGGCCTGCTTTTGTATCCTCCGCGTTTCACTGCGTCTCCGCGGTTAAATTCCTAATGCGGTTGCAATTGGCTAAGGGCGGCCAGGTCGGCCCGGATTCGCCATTCGATGACGTACGCCAATCCCACCCCGGCCAATCCTGCAATTCCCATGGCGGATACCGCATACAGTGACAGTGTCGACTGGGACGCGAGGAGCGTGACCGCCAGCAGGGGCACCGCCGCGGCGGTGGCCCGGTAGCGGCCCAACTCGCGTTCGACTCGCTTGAGGGCGGGGCCGTCGGTCGGGGCCGGGCCATCCGGG
>JAYTBD010000249.1:0-11677 GCA_043737155.1 Fimbriiglobus sp.
TGCGGACCGCCGGCGGCGAGTTATTGACGAATGCCGAGTTGTTCGACGTGTACCGCGGCGACAGCATCCCCGCGGGGACCAAGAGCTTCGGGTTCGCGCTGACTTTTCAGCCTAAGGAGAAAACGCTGACGGATAAGGAAATCGACAAGGCCCATCAGAAGATCGAGAGCAGATTGGTCCATGTGTTGAAAGCGCAAATCCGCGGGAAGTGAATTCGAGATCTTCGTCCGTCACGCAGAGCGTGACGCATCGGATCGGGCGGGGATTTCGTGACGGAGCTGTTACAGACCACCGCCAACGGGTTTGGTATGCTGGGCGTTCTGGAATCGACAAACCCACCCGTAATCGAGGTCGATCATGGACCCGTTCCGCACGATCATTCTGCTGGCCGCATTCGCGCTCGTCGGTTTCCGCGCCACCGGCCAACCGGTACCGACGCCCGGCAACCCGGAAAAGGTCGCCAAAGCCAAGCCGCTCGGCGGCGATTGGGAGGTGCTCTTCAGCGACAACAGCCAGATGAAGTTCACACTGCTCGAAGACCAACTGCAGTTCCAAACGCCCCACGGAACACTGGCGATCCCGACGAAGGATATCCGCAAGATCGAATTCGGCGTCCGCCTGACTACCGAAGAACAGAAGCAGTTCGACGAGGGCTTGGCGTCCATCGCCACCAAGGAAGCCAAGAAGCGGGAGGAGGGTAAAGCCCAGCTCAAGACGCTCGGCGCGAAGATCGCCCCGTTTCTGAAGTCGGCGATCCGCAAGGCCGACACCGACAGCCTGCCCCACTTGGAACAGGTTTATCAGTCGATCGCCGGGAACATCTCGACCCGGGAGCAACTGCCGAAGGACTACGACACCATCACGACGGACGAATCGCAATTCGCGGGGAAGGTCACGAACAGTCAACTGAAGATTAACACGTTCCAGTTCGGGGAGTTGAAATTGCGGATCGCCGATGCCAAGGCGCTCCAGTTCGGCGGATTGATGGCCGTGATCGACGCGAACTTGGAAATCGTCGAACCGGCGAACTTCTACCAACTGTTCCAAACGCACATGGGTCGGACCGTCGGTATCAAGGTCACCGGCGCCGTCGGTTCCAGCATTTGGGGGACGGGCACGTACACCGCCGATTCGCACATCGCGACCGCGGCGGTCCACGCCGGGGCGCTGAAAGTCGGGGACACCAAGGTCGTGAAAATCCGGATCACTCGCGATCCCGGGGCCTATGCGGGTTCGACCTCCAACGGCATCACCAGCAACCAGTACGGACAATACCCTACCGGGGCGTACGAGATTCTGCTGAAATAGGATAGCCGCCGGGCCTGTCCGCGTTTAGTCCTTCCGCAGTTCCGCGACCAACTCTTTCAACCGGGCCAACCCCGCCCGGTAGCGGGTGCCGTCGGTGTCGTGTTCACCCTGCATCCCGTCGAAGGATTGAAGCACGCGGCCCTTTTTGTCGACGATGAAGATCTTCGTACTGTGGTCGAATTCATCGCCCGGCTTCGGATTGTCCCGCTTGTTCGCCGTGATCTTGAACCCGTCTTGCAACAGGGGCCGGACGATTTTCTCCTTCCCGGTGAGGAAGAGCCACTTCTTCCCGTGGGCTTGGTAAGTCTCGGCGTACGTCTTCAATTTGTCGAGCGTGTCATTTTCCGGATCGACGGTGAACGTCACGAGGCGGAGGTCGTCGGTGTCGGCGAGATTTAAGTCCTTTTGAAGGGACTGCATGGTCGCAGTCACTTGCGGGCAGCCCATTGTGCAGCGCGTGAACACGAACGACGCGATCCAGATTTTGCCTTTGAGGTCGCTGGTCGTCACCTCGGTTCCGCCGCGCTCTTGCAATGCGAACTGCGGGGCGTCGAAATACGAAGTCGGCTCGACGACCGCCGACTCCGTTCGCTCCCGTTTGGGCAACGGATAGAAGATCGCCGCCGCGAGGCAGAGGAACGACAATCCCAAAAAGGAATAAACGATCCACGGCTTCGGACCGCGGCGCACGGCCGATTCCCTCATTGGAAGTACCGCGGGACAATCCCGTCCGCGATGAACAGCGTCATCACGCCGAGAAGATAGACGAGCGAGCCGCGGAGCACGGTGCGGGCGGCGCGGTCGGTCCGATGCTGTGCGAAGCGGACGCAGCGGGCGAAGAACCACACGGCCACGGGCAGCGATCCGACGAGGTAGATCCACCCGGCGGCGTACACGAAGAACGGCACTGCCGTGGTGAACACGAGGAGCAGTGCCGTACCCGCGGTCGCCAAGCCGGTGATGCGGCCGTCGGGCGAATCGACGACGGGGAGCATCTTCATTCCGCCGCGGGCGTAGTCGGCCCGATACATCCACGCGATGGACAGGAAGTGCGGGAGCTGCCAGACGAACAGAATGGCGAACAAAGCCCAGCCGGGCGCCGCCATGCCACCGGTCGCCCCGCACCAGCCGATGACCGGCGGCAATGCCCCGGGGATCGCGCCGATGACCGTGTTCCAAACTGTCGCCCGTTTCAGCGGCGTGTACACGCCGACGTAAAGCACGAAGGTAAGCGCCGCCGCGATAGCCGCCGCGGGGCTGGGCAATGCGATCCACAAGTATGCGACGCCGACGATACCGAGGGTCAGCCCGAACGCGAGAGCTTCGAGCGGATTCAATCGCCCGGTGACGAGCGGCCGCTTTAGCGTCCTCAGCATCTTGGCATCGGCCCTGCGTTCGAGCCAGTGGTTCAACGCGCTCCCGCCGGCCGCGACGACCCCGGCACCGACGAGCGTGTGCAGGAGCAATTCCGTTTTCAGATCGGGAGCGGCTCCGAGCAAGAAGCCCACGGCCACGGTGACGAGAGCCATGGTGGCGATGCGCGGTTTGCACAACTCGGCGTAGTCCGTCAAGCGATCGCGGAGCGCATCGGCGGAAGGCCGGGAGATCGCGGAAGTGAAGTGGGCCACGCTCGGCACGGCGGTACTCATCGGGATGCTTCGCTCGGAGTTAGTGTAAGATTTTCCAACCGCGCTTCGACCTCGAATCGATCCGTCCGTTCGTTGGCAATTCCGATCGGGACCCGCCGCCAGACGCGCAGTGCGATGACCACCGACGACGCCAAGATGGCGGTGCCGATTAGCACGTGCAGCGTCCGGATCGCGGCCGATTCCCCGGTGATCTTCCGCATCGCGGGGGAGACGTCCCATTGGGCACCGGTGGCCGCGAACTTGCCGAGGTACGCTTCGACGCCCAAGGCAATTTGCACGGCGAACATCACAAGCAGGTGCCAAATGCCGAAGCCGAGCACCCGTCGACCGGAGGGTGTGGCCAATGCCCGCGTCGCCAACCAGACGCCGAGGCCGACGACGGCGAACGCGGTGAGGATGTGCAAGCGCTGGGCGAACACCCCGGCCGTGTGGCGGACGACGACGCCCCAAATCAGCTGCATAAACACGGCGGCGACGAGTGCCAAACTGAGAGTGCCGAGGCGGCGGCGGTCGTACTCCGGCAGTCGGCGATCCGGCGACGGAGCGGCCGCGAGTAACGGAACGCAGCACATCGCCGCGAAGACCACTTGGGCGAAGGTGCCGTGGATCTGCGACAGTTCTGGCCCGACGAGTTGATCGAGGTAAACGCGGTATCCACCCAGCAATCCTTGGAGCATCACGCAGACGAGCAGAATCCCGGCGAGTGCCCGCACCCACTTCCCGGGTTGATTCGCAGACACGTGCAAACCGCCGGCGAGCAGCACGAGGCCCGCGCAGACGGCGGTGGCGATCCCCGATTCCACGGGGAAAATTTCCGGCGCCGGCACATCGGTGCGGCCTTCGCTCAGAGCGGTTTGTCGATCTGCACGGGCTTTGGAAGCCAGCCCCATCTGGCCGTGGAAGCCGCCGTAGGCGATCAACAACGCGGCGATCGCCACGAGTCCGAACACCCGGCTTTTGATGTTCGGCCCCGCGATCCACGCCGCGATCGCCAGCAGCGATGCCAAGATGCCGACGGTGAATCCGGCGGCGCGGTGGGTGTGTTCGAGCAGGAAGCCCCTATCCTTTTCGAGATCGTACTTGTGCCCGTTGACGATGAGAAACCACGGCTCCGTCGGCCAGACCGGGTCGGCCATGCCGGCCCGGAACGAGGTCGTCAGCGCGCCGAGTGTCAGCAACACGATTGTCGCCAGCAGCATCAGTACGGCGAGCCAGCGGACGGGCTTGGGGATGGGCGGGGTCATTTCGGTTTGCCCCCGCGTTCGACATCGGAGCGGACATCCGCCGGGAGTTGGGCCGGGTACGGCAGTACCCGCAGGAAATTCACGAGGTCCGCAATCTCGGCGCCTTTAAGTATCACAGCCGGCATGTTCGCAGGTTTGATCCCGTGCTCGAGTGCCCGCGCCAAATCGGCGGGTTCGCGGCCCCAGCGATACTCCGGTTGCGTCAGATCGGGCACCTTGTTGGGCAAGCCCCATACGTCGTAGCGGTAAGTCGCCGTGCGACCGAACGATTCGTGGCAACTCAGGCAGGCGTTGCTGGCGAACAGCCGATGGCCATTGCGTATCGACGCGGTGCGGGCTTCGCCTTCGAGTACCGGTAGCGTGTGAACATCGCCCGGTGCTTGGGCTTCGAGCCAATGCCGATGGGACTTCATCGCGGACATCCGCGCGGCCGCATTCACATCTGCGAAGTCATCCTCGGACTCGGGGTGGAGACCGCGGATCAGCGATTCTTCGACTTCGCCCCGGAGGCTCAGGTGAACCACATACGCGGCGAGAGCATCGACCCCGTCGTCGGGCAGCAGGTCGAACAGAGGCATCGACGTGCCAGGAATGCCCCCGCGGATGACGCGTCGCAAGTCTTCGGCGCGCGGCTTGCCATTTTGAGCCAGCCCGGTGACGCGTTTGAATTGCCCCCTGCGGAAGTCGCGCGGATACGGGAACCCGGCACCGACCCCCCGGCCATCGCCGCCGGTGCCGTGGCAAGAACTGCAGCGGATTCGGTAGCTCGCGCTCCCTTTGGCCAGCGTCTCCGCATTGAGCGACAACCCGCCGACGGCGGCGATCCCCTCGGGCATCGCCGGCGCGGCCGGGATGCCGAAAAGGGCATCGAGCGTTTGCTTCAACTGCTCGCGCTGCGCAGTGGGGATTTCTGAAGGCGAGAGCACCTTTGCCCCGCGCTGCGATAGGCTCGCCAAATACTCGTCGAGTTTCAGCGGATCGGGCGCGGAAGCGGGCGTGTCCGCGGGCGGAGTCAGGACGACGGGATCGGTCCGCGCAGCGTGGCGGAGGTGCGGATCGTAGCCGTCGTCGGCGGACCCACCGCATCCGGAAATAACGGAGGCGAGGAGCAATCCGGTCGCCCGGATCGCGGCCCCGCCCCGTCTCAAGTGGATGATCGCACGCATGGCTACCGCGGTCTCACAGCACCCCGAGGTGCCGGGTGAGGAAGTCGGTGAGGATGAACAGGAACATCAGAAAGACCCAGAAAATACTCGACGCCGCGACGAGCCACGTGAGTTTGTCGGCCGCGCGCAGATCCATGAAGAAGAACGCGAGCACCGAAGCTTGAACCGTCGCCACGAGCAGGCTCGCAACTACCTTCATCCCGCCGAGGTCGGAAAATCCGATGAACAGGGCGAGGAACGCCAAGCCCGCGAGGCCGGCGAAGGTCGCGTACGAACGGGCGTTCGGCGTCACCTCGTGGTGCAAAGCTTCTTGATCGTGAACGGCGGCGTTCGGGTTGTGGGCCATCGCAGAACTCCGGTTAGTTTGAGCCGCCGCCGAGGCCGATGGCCATCTTGAACTGCTCGATCGCCTGCGACGCCGTGTGCGGCCCGCACAAGTACAGCAATGGCAGTAGGAGCATCCAAACCATGTCCACGAAGTGCCAGTACAGGCTCATCACTTCGATGTAAACGTAGCGCGAGCGGTGGTCGAAGAATCCCATCCGGGCGAAGATCAGCTGCCACGTCAGCAGGCCGAGGCCGATGATCATGTGCAGAACGTGCAGGCCCGTCATGCTGTAGTAAAACATGAAGAAAAGCTGGGCCCGCGAGGGGTCGTAGGTGTTCTTCGCCGCTTCCGCATCGGCCTTCGCGTTCTGCTCGGCGGCGGACGGGATCGCGGTCAGCTTCCGGACCGCTTCCATCTCCTCGGTCACTTCGCGCGCGGAGATATGATCCGAGCGCTCGCCCTTGTAATGGACTTCTTCCAACGCGAGTACGAGGTTCTCGTTGAATGCGTCGGGCTTGGAATTCAGCTTGCCGGTGACCGCGGCGAACAGCTTCTCCAGCCGGGCGAACTTGTAATACGCCAATTGATCCACGACCTGCCGCGGTCGGGTGCCGGGCTTGAAGGCGATCGCTTCCTGCTCCGAAATCGCCGAGTCCAGCTGGGTCACCAGCGGTAGCAGCGATTCGCGCAGTTCCGCATCGCGGTGCGCCGCTTCGGGCTTCATGCTCGTATTGGGCCCCGGCATCAAGCCTTCTTCATAATCGAGGTAGTACTCGCGCGCCTTGAGACCGAGGAATGCGGAGCCGAGGACAATCGTCAGGATCAGGTTGCGCATCAGCCCGCTCCGACTGCCGACGTAGGCCGAGCGAATGGCGAGGGTGATCGTCAAGCTGCTCGCTAGCAGCAGGAAAGTATTCACCGAAGCGATGCCAACGTTGAGCGCGGCGCTCCCGGCCTCGAAGTCCTTCGGGTACCAGATGCGGTACGCGGTGTAAGCACAGAAGACCCCGCCGAAGAAAAGGACTTCCGTGACCAAGAAGAGCCACATGCCGAAGCGCACGGTGGCGAGTTGCTGGCCCATATTGTTGAAGTGGTGGGCGACGGGCCCTTCCACGGTGCTAGCTGCCATGGGTGGCCTCCTTCGCATCCGCGTCGCTGCGGGTGACGATGTCGTGGACGCGGCCGTCGTTGAGCGGCAAAATCTTCAACCCGTCCGCGACGGCGTATTCGTACGGCCCGAAGTAAACCTGCGGCGTCGATTCGAAGTTGTGCGGCGACGGCGGGCTGCTCGTTTGCCATTCCAACCCCGTCGCCTTGTACGGGTTGTTGCCCGCGGCTTTCCCGAAGAACAACGATGCCCCGAGGTAGAAGATCGGCATCAGGTAGCCGATGCCCTGCACGTACGCCGCAGCGGTGCTGAGCACGTTGTAGATCTGGAACTCCGGCGGGTAGTTCGGGTACCGCCGTGGCATCCCCAAGTAGCCGACGGCGAACAGCGGCGCGAAGGTCAGCGCGAAACCCACGAGCATGACGATCGCCGCGAGCCGGCTCCAGAAGTCGGAGTAGAGCTTGCCGGTGATCTTCGGCCACCAGAAGTGGAGGCCCGCCTGCCAGGCGAACATCATCCCGCCGACCATCGTGTAGTGGAAGTGGGCGATGACGAAGTAGGTATCGTGCAGGTGGATGTCGGTGCCGAGCGTGCCGAGGAACAATCCGGTGACGCCGCCGATGGTGAACAGGATGATGAACCCGAGGGCGAACAGCATCGGCGCTTGGAAGGTGATACTGCCCCCGTACAGCGTGGCCGTCCAGTTGAAGACTTTGATGGCCGAGGGCACCGCGACGAGCATCGTGAGCAGGGCGAACACCATCGCGAGGTAGTAGCCCTGTCCCGCGAGGAACATGTGGTGGCCCCACACGAGGAAGCCGACGACCGCGATGCCGACGCTGCTCCACGCCACGGCTTTGTAGCCGAAGATGTTTTTCCGGCTGAAGCAGGTGATGACCTCGTTGATGACGCCCATCCCCGGCAGGATCATGATGTACACGGCCGGGTGCGAATAGAACCAGAACATGTGTTGGAAGAGGATCGGGTCGCCGCCGAGGTTCGGGTCGAAGATCCCCGTGCCGGTCATGCGCTCGACGGCGAGCATCACGACGGTGACGGCGATCACGGGCGTGCCCAGCAACTGGATCACGCTGGTGGCGTACATGGCCCAGACGAACAACGGCAACCGGCCCCACGTCATACCGGGGCAGCGCATCTTGTGGACGGTCGCGATGATATTCAGCGCGGTGAGGATGCTGCTGAACCCGGTGATGAAGATCCCGAGGCCGGCGTACATCACGCTCGTGTGGCTGTATTTCGAGCTGTACGGCGGGTAGAGCGTCCAGCCGGTGTCGAGGCCGCCGACGAGGAGTTGCCAGACGAAGAAGAGCGCCCCGGCCACCCAAACGTAGTAGCTCATCAGATTCAACTTCGGGAACGCCATGTCCTTCGCGCCGATCATCATCGGCACGAGGAAGTTCCCCAGCACCCCCGGGATCACCGGGATGAGGAACAGGAACAACATGATCGTGCCGTGGGCGGTGAACGCCTTGTTGTACTGGTCGAGTTCGAGGATCGCCCCGGTCGGCGTGATGAGGTTGGTCCGCACCAAGCCCGCGGCGATGCCGCCGAACATAAAGAAGATCGACACCGAGACCAAGTACATCAGACCGATGCGCTTGTGATCCACCGTGAGCAACCACGACAGGATGCCGTACTGGTGGTTCAAATAGTGGCGGTGCTCCGGGTGTTTCTCGAAGGAAACTTCCGGTTCGGGGAGCATCTGCGGGGTGTAGTCGAGTTTGGCGGGTGCGGCGAGTACGGTGGCCATTATCGCGTCCCTCCTGGCGTGGGTGCGGGATTCGGGGGGGTCGGCGGGGCGGTAGTATCGGTGTTCGGCGCCCCGACGGGGGCCGGGCTGGACTCGGTCCGGCTCGGCAAGTCGCCCGGCTTGAGCGACTTCAAATAACTGATCACGTTCAGCAATTCTTCTTCGGTCACTTGATTGCGCGTGTACGCGGGCATGATCGGCTTCCAGCCGTCGCGGACCTTGGCCATCGGATTGCGGATCGAGTTCCGCAAGTAGTCGTCCTTGGCCACGATGGTCTCGCCGCCCTGCATGGCCCGTTTGGAATTGTGGATCGCTTCCAAATTCGGCGCCCGCGACTCGCTCTCTTTGTTGTGGCAATTGATGCACTGCAACTTCAGAAAGAGCTTGCGCCCTTCCCACGCGGGGGAGCCGTCGACCGGGTTCTTACCGTCGCGGACCCGGTAAATCCCTTCGAGCCATTGGGCGTAATCCTCTTGGCTCAGCACGTGGACTTTGCCGACCATCTGCGAGTGCCCCTGCCCGCAATATTGATCGCAGAACAAATGGTAGCTACCGACTTTGATCGGCTTGTACCACGCGGTCGTATAGCGGCCGGGGACCACGTCGAACTTGCTGCGGAAGGCGGGGATGCCGAAGTCGTGGATCACGTCTTCGCTGGTGCCCGTGATCCGCACGGCGACGCCCTCTTGGAGGGTGATCTCGTTGATCTCGCGGTGGCCGGTGGGGTGTTGGACTTTCCACATCCACTGCTTGCCGACGACGGTGTACTCGCGGTCGGCCGTCTCCGCGGGCGGGTTGATGGCATAGTCGTACTGGCGGACCCCCCAGACGAAGAACGACAGGAAGAACATCAGCGGGATGATCGTCCAGGTGAACTCGAGCTTGTTGGAGCCGAGGATGCGTTTGGGGGCGACGCCGTCGCGCTTGGCGAAAACGAAGCAGCAGTAGATCAAAAGCGAGTAAACGACCCCGGCACCCAGGGCGCTGACGCCCATGATGTACCAGAAGAGCACGTCGTACTCTTTCGAGAATTCCGACGCCTGCTCGGGCAGGATCGGCGGCGTATCCATGAACGCAAACATCAGGCGAACCCCTGCGGCTGATCGGTCGGATTCGCACCCGGCGGGGCCGGGGGCGCGGTCGGCAGCGTAAGCTTTGTCTCCCCGCGGGCCTTCCGCAGGGTGAAGTAGGCGATGCCCAAAATCAACAAGACGAATGGTGCGGCGACGAACCCCAACAGCCGCATTCGCGGTTGATAGTGTTCGGATTTCTGGTCGTAGGCCATGCAAAGCTGGGCGAAGAAATCCTTGTTCGTCGGCGCAATGGTCCCCTTCGATGCTTCGATGAGCGAGAGCCGCATCGTCGAGCGCTCGTAGTAATCGCCGGACAAGTACCGGGCGATGCGACCCTCGGGCGTGATCAGCATGATCGCGGCGGAATGTTGGATGTCCCGTTCCTTGGATCCCTGCGGCGCGGGGTTGTTCCCGAGCGGGACGAGATCGCCCCAGTCGTTCTCCACGCACTCGATGCCCTCGGCGTTCTTTTCGACTTTGCGATCCGCCACGATGAACGGGTAACCGATGGCGTTGGTCACCCGGCGGATCTTCTTCTGCGATTCGGCGACGTCCGAAAATTGCCCGGCGCTCGCGGTGAGGAACCACCAGCCCGGCTCGTTCGGATCGCGGCCGTCGTACTGCTTCAAGTACTCCTCGCGTTTCTTGCGGGCGAGGGCGTACGGCTCGCGGGCGTCGACGCTGAAAGTCACCACGTTGAACGCCCGGCCCGCGGCGAACTCGGGATCGTCCGCTTGCAGTTCGCGCAACACTTTCAGCAACCCGTTCAGCACTTCGTTGCACATCTTGGGGCAGCGGTAGTAGGCGGGTACCAAGATCGTCGGCTTCCCGGCCATAATCGAGCGGAGCGTGACGGGTCGGTTGTCGTGGTCGTAGAAGACCTCGTCGAGCGGGACCATCGCGTCGAGGTTCTGCTTCACCGTCAGCGGACCGCGCGTGTTCGGGTCGAACGCGCCGGGTTTCGGGGCCATGCCGTAGGAACCGACGTTCTGCGCGGCGACACGTGCGCCGGCGAATGCCAGTAAAGCCGCAACGGAGATCGTGAAGAACCGACGCATGCAATCGACCCGATCAGTGTTTGTGGGGTTCGGCTTTCGGAGCCGTCGCGGGTTCGGAGGGACCACCGCGGCCGCCGGTGCTGAGTTTCGCTTGGCCGACGGTACCGATGACCACGGGCGCGGCGCCCGGTTTGAACGCGGGCTTCTTGGTGGTCGTCAGCAGTTTGATCGAATCCTCGATGGAGATTTGGGCGATGCCCTTTTCCTTCGAGACCCATTGGTTTTCGCGGAGCGCTTTGCGACCGCTCGTCGGGTCGACGAAGTTCTCGGCGCGCAAGAACTGCGGATAAATTTCGGGCGGGTTATTTCCACCTTCAGCCGGGGCGAAGCTCCGCAGATACGGCGGGTCGGGTTGCGTACTCCCCGGCCGCTTGTCTTCGACTTGCCGCATGTATTCGAGGCGCGGCTGCGGCACGGCGGTGTTCGGATCGGTATCGATGGCCTCGGGATCGGTCGAGCTGATCCGGCCGACGCGCTCGTTGTAAGAGGCTTGGTGCTGGCCCGCCAAGTTCTCTTGCGGCGGTCGCAACAGCGTGAAGATGCCCGTGACGACGAGGTAGGTCAGGATCAGCGCGATCACCACGGCGACGGGCACCGCGATGATCCCTTTGACGCCGAACTGATCCGGCTCGTGCCCGACCTTCACACTGTTGTCGTTGATGCCGGGCGGGGCTTCGCCGTGGCCGGCCGAGGCACCTGTCATGGCGACCCACAGCTGGTTCAACGCGGACTCTTCGTGAGTCGGTTCGGGATGCTTATCGTTCATAGCTTGCTCCGTGAAAACTCCACGCGCTTACGCAACGTGGCTCTCTCAATGGTGTCCCCACGTCGCCAAGAACTTGCCTTCGCTGTTGTTCACCAAGATCGGCGCCTTCGAGAGTTCCCGGCTGAACGCCAGACCCCAGAGGCCGCCGACGCCGACGATGGCCGCGAACGCCATCACCACGTGCAGTTTCCCGTGCTCGTGCGGCA
>JAYTBD010000250.1:0-1961 GCA_043737155.1 Fimbriiglobus sp.
GACGCGAAAACGAAGTTCGCGCCGCTCTTCGAGTCCCTCAAGAAGTTGCTACCCCAAGTCGGCGACATCCGGCTGACCAAGCGACTCACCAGTTCGGCCGCGTGTTTGGTCGCCGACGCCGGGGCCATGACCGCGCACATGGAACGCCTGATGCAGCGCTTCGGCGAAGACGCCACCGGCGCGAAGCGGGTGCTGGAGTTGAACCCCGACAACGCCGCGGTCGAAGCCCTGCGGACTTTGCACGAAACGTCGCCGGACGATCCGCGCATCGGCGCGTACGGATTGCTGCTGTACGACCAAGCCGCGATCGCGGAGGGGTCGAAGGTGCCGGACGCCGCCGGGTTCGCCAAGCGCATCAACGATTTGATTCTGACGGATTTGAAGTAGCGGACCGACGACAGTGATCTGTCACATAGCCCGATCGACCGTAGGGGCACCCCTTGTGGGTGCTCCGCGAACAAACTGCCCGAGCATTCGCCGAATTCGGGGCGGCCCGGCATCTCTGTCCAGGGTACCCACAAGGGGTGCCCCTACGGTGTTCTTGCGTTTGCGAAGGTGCGATTGATCGCGAGTCGGTCTGCTACGATGAATCTCACTTCGCCAGATCGAAACAGGCGATTTCCTTATCGTTGCGCACGTACATCCGCTTGTTGGCGAACGCCGGCGCGCACCAAACGACCCTGCGGCGGAAGGCGGTGTTCGTCGGTTCCATGATCCCCTTGGCCCGGTCGATCTCCTCGTACTTCTCCTTGGTCAGTTTGCAGAGTACGAGGTCGCCCTTCTCGGTGAAGCTGATGAAGCGGTCGCCGTTCTTGACGAGGAACGCGGTCTCCGAACCCTTGGCACCGCCGACGAGGTCGGTGCTCTCCCACAGCCGCTTCCCGCTCGGCAGTTCCACGGCGTACATGTTGCCGTCGTCGTGGAAGCCGTACAGGGTGTCGTCTTGCAGGAAGGGTTGGACGTTCACCGCGGAGATGCCCGCCTTCGGTTTGTCCTTCCATTCGACCGTCGCGGCCGGTTTGTCCTTGGCGAGCTTCAACAGGATGTTCTTCGATTGGTAGCCGCCGAAGTAAAGATATTCTTTGTATCGGATGGCGGTCATGATCACCGAGCCGCTGGTGGCGTCGTAGGCTTCGGTCCAGAGGCGCTTGCCGGTCTCGGGGTCGAGGGCGCGGATGGCGGTCGGCCCCGGGACGATGAGCTGGCGGACGCCGCCGGCTTCGACGATCGTCGGCGGGCTGTAGCCCTGCTCCTTCTGCGATTGGCTCTTCCACAACTCTTTGCCGGTCTTCTTGTCGAAGGCGACGACGTGGCTCCCTTCGCCCCCGGCGAGTGTGATGAGCTTGTCGCCGTCGATCATCGGGTGCGCCGCATAGCCCCACATCGCCGACTTCGTCTTGTAGATTTCCTTGAGTTCTTTGTCCCACACAATCTTGCCATCTTTGGCGTTGAAAGCGATGAGCTTGCCCTCGGCGCCGAGGGTGTAAACGAGTTCCCCGTCCACGGTCGGCGTCGTCCGAGGGCCGGACGGATAGCTAATGGCGTACTTCACCGGGTACTCGTGCTTCCAGACTTCCTTGCCGCTCGTGGCGTCGAGGCAAAGGACGCGCTCGGTGCCGGTCGTCTCTTTGCGGTCGAAGTTCCCCTCGTCGGTCTCGCCGGTCTTCTTCATGTAGTCGGTCACGTACAAGCGATCGCCGACGACGGCGGGACCCGCGTAACCGCCGGCCAGTGGCGCGGTCCAGAGTTTCTTCGGGCCGCCGGCGGGGAACTTCTCGAGGATGCCGTCTTCGCGCCAGATGTTGTCGCGCTTCGGCCCCATCCATTGTGGCCAATCGTCGGCGCGCAAGCCGGTGGTGACCACCAGTGCCGCGAGAAGCGAGAGCTGCAGTTTCATCGCGTGAACTCCGGTAGTGAATCGTTTCTCATCGTCGAGCCGGGTCGCGTGAGCGCCCGGAGCT
>JAYTBD010000251.1:0-1960 GCA_043737155.1 Fimbriiglobus sp.
TGTTCGCGGCGGGACAATAGCGTGACACCGCGGGGTGTCAAGCACTTTGCGTGAAGAATGGGAAGGGCGATGACCGGAGGTGCGAAGCCGGGGTGGCGGCAAGTTTCCCAACTTGCCGGGGCGGGTCACAGCACCAGTAAATCCGGGATGTCGAAGACTTCATCGCCGATCGTGATGCGCTTGAACGGCCATTGTTCGGTCGGCGTGATCGGCTCGCATCCTTCGATATGGACGAGGACGGTATCGACGACCGCCGCGGCCCCGATGCGCGGCTGCCAGACGATCGCTTGCCCCGCGACGAACTTCTCGTCGTGACCGGCCTTGCGCAGTTGGTCGGCCGCGAACCAGCCGGTGCCGTAACCCGCGGGGCTGAGGCGCCACTCGTGTTCGTGCGGAGTATTCTTCAGCAAGCTGCTCGCGGTGTCGACGGCGACGGCGATGGTGCCGCCGGGGTGGCTGTTGAGCCGGTCGATGGCGGAGACTTTGCACGCGGCATCGAACTCGTTGCGGAAGTCGGCCTGCGGTTCACCGAAGCAGACGGTGCGGCTCGCGGAGACGAAGAGGCCATCCCGGCTCGCGGTCACTTGGAGGTTGCAGGCGGTCTCGATCCGCGTCGGCGTGTACCCGGCGCGGCGGAAGGTTTTCGCCCGGCCTTCCGCCGTGATGCTGATGGCATGCGCTTCGGCACCTTTATGGAAGATGCGGTGGGCCAACGCCCCGGCGACCTCTTCCTCGGTTTCGCCCCGTTCCATCATCCGCGCAGTGGCTTCCAACGCGTGCGCGACCAGTCCGCCGAGATCGCGGAGGCGAGCGACGTCGGACGGGAGCAGCGGCCGGAGTTCCGGGCGGAGCATCTCGTTCACCAATGGCATCGTGGGGAAGGGTCGGTCGGTCGCGACCTTCTTGCCGACGACGAGCTCGCCCAGCAGCGTCGCCCGGCCGCTCGGCCATTGCCATTCCTTCAGCATGAAGCCGAGGCCGTCGAGTTCCTCGTCGAAAAGGCGCTGGGTGTCGGTGTTGCTGCACAAGAGCCAGCGCTGCCGGCCGTTCGTGTAGAGGCCGGGGCGCTCACCGTCGGCGATGAGACCGCGGACGTTCATACCGCCGGTGAACCAGGCGACGTGCGCGGGCATCAGCAGCAAGACCGCTTCGCAATCCAACTCGGCGATCAAGCCGGCGAGGATCGCTTGCTTGGCGTCGATGTCGGCCCGACGCGACAACCCGTTCACAGGAACTCCCCGGCGGCGTACTGGCGTGCGAGCTTCCGGTAGCGTTCGTTGGTGGCGCGGGTCCGGTCGATTTCTTCGGGCTCTACCATCCGCACGACTTTGCCGGGGATGCCCATGACCAAGCTCCGCGGCGGCACGACCATCCCCGGGGGCACCACGCTGCCCGCGGCGATGATGCTGTCTTCGCCGATGTCCGACCCAGTCAGCAAGCGGGCGCCGATGCCGACGAGCACGCGGGCGCCGACGCGTTTGCCGTGGACCACGGCCGCGTGACCGACGACCACATCCTCTTCGATGATCAGCGGGATGTCGAAGTCGCAGTGGACGATGGCGCCGTCTTGAATGTTCGAATACTCGCCGATGGTGATTGGGGCGACATCGCCGCGGAGCACGGCCCCGAACCAAATGTTGACCCCCGCCGCCATGCGGACATCACCGGTGACAGTCGCGGTGGTGGCGATGAAGCACCCGCCGGGCGTCCGGCGGAAGAGCGGCGGCGGTGTCATGGCGATTTCGCGCTTTCGCAGTGGAGAATCGGACGGGCTTCCGTCATCCTACGGGACACCGCCCGGCGAACGAAGGACGAATCATGCCCCAACCGAAACAAAAACCGCACACGTCGGTGATCGTCTTCCCCTTCGATTTGTTCGGCGGTAGCGGCACCGGCGCCGGCGCGGAATTGCTCGGCGACGCCCTGCGCGAGATGTTCGACGACAACGCCCTCGAGAAGC
>JAYTBD010000252.1:0-4976 GCA_043737155.1 Fimbriiglobus sp.
GCAGGCTCCGTAGGTTCAACAGCAAGCGGTCCAAACCGGCGCCGGTGCTGTGCGAGATCATGCTGAGGGCGACTTCGAAGTCCGACCCGATCCCAGTGCCCAAATCGGTCCAGCCGGTGATCGCGTACGTACCGTCGAAGGCCCGTCGGCTCAACGTCCAGCGGATCTTGATCCGCGCGCCGTCCGGTTTGGGAAAGGACGTGAACGCTTCGAATGCGTCCGGGACGAGGCCGACTTCGTTGACGCGGTGGAGGGTGAACGCATCCCAGTTCCACGACCGCCACGTCGGCCGGGAGGTGCGCAGCGCTTGCGTGAACGCGCGAGACTCACCATCGGCGTGGAATGCGATTTTGCCGTCTTGCTGGGTCGGATAAGCCAAGCCCGGCGGCGCGATCGCCAGGGCGCGCGACAGGATCGCGAGGGAATCGAGCCACGGCTCCGGCGCGGTATTCTTTTGCTGGAGCGCCGCGGCGAAGCCGGTGAAGAGCGTCCGGATACTCTGCGTCGAGGCCGGTTCCGCCTCGACCCCGGGCTGGCCGAAGCCGTTCCCCGGTTGCCCCAGTGGGGCGATCTGACCGTTGTTCCAGCCCGGTTGCCGATAGTACGGCTTCTGTGCCACGGGGGGGTTCTCGGCGTTGTACCACGAGACGCCGACGCCGCCGGTGATCAGGCTGACGAGGAGCAGCACGATCAGCAGGACGCCGACGATTTGCCAGGGCGAGCGCTTCGGTTTCATCGGCGCACCTTATAGAAGATCTTGGAGATGAATCCCTCCGCTGCGAACGCCAACAGCACGAGCGCGAGCAGGATCGGGAAGAGCGGGATCGGCTGATCGAACTTCGTCGTCACGACGTCGCGCAGTTTCAATTCCTTGTCGTTGGCGACGATGGCGTTCGGGCCGAAGAGGGCGTCGATGCTCGCCTCGGGCACTTTTTCCAGCGTGCTCTCGTCCTTGGCGACCGCGAGGCCGACGCGCTGCTCGTACGGGTTGTCCTTGGCTTTCAAGCGGAACTCGCCGGCGTTGAGACTCAGCGGCAAGCCGATCTTGAATTGCCCACCGCGGAGTTGCACCGCCGTCGGCGCGGCCGGTTTCTCGCCCTCCTTGAGCGATTCGACTTCCTTCGGGTTGGCGTCGTTCCCCGAGACGCCCGGCCCGGAGAACTGCCATTGCACCGGCTTGCCGTCGAGTTGCGTCGGCACCTTCAGCAGCACGTCCGGGCCGGTGGCAAAGTTGTACTCGGCGTCGTCGGGACTGCCGACGAGGTAGCGGATGAGCAGGTTTGGGAACACGGTCGCCCACGACGAGTTCGTCGTCTTCCAGTAGTCGTTCCACGTCTGCGTTTGATCGGGCTCGTCTTGCGGGTCGAGGCGCGTGCTCAGCAGCAGCATCTTCCCTTGACCGAAACTGCCTTCGACGATGGCGGGGAGTCGCTTCGCTTTGTCTTCCTCGCCGTCGTCGTAGTAGACCACCGCCTGCGCGTTCGGCTTGAGCTCTGTCAGTTCCCAGTGCCGCCAGGCTTTGCGGGGGTTGCGGATCACGTCGACGTTGCCGCGTTTCTTCCAATCGAGGAACGGTTCCATCAACTTGTGTTTGAGGTCGTCGTCGGAATCGATCTTCCAACTCACGCCGCCGGGGCGCTTAGGATCATCGAGCGGCCAGTACTTCACGCTGCGAAGAGTGGCCGGCATCAACTCGAAGTTGTCGTAGCCCGTCTTAGAGGTGCCGGGTGCGATGAGCAGATTGCCCCCGGCTTCGACGTACGTCTTCAGCGCGGCTTGTAATTTCACCGGTTCGGCGACGTTGAGCAAACAGACCGTCTCGTAGCTGCCGAAGTCCTTGGCCTCGTCCGTTTGGACGACGGTGCAGTCGAACTCTTGGCGCTTGGCGTGTGCCAACTGCCAGAAGAGCGCATCGTCCCGGTCGTCGCTGATCGTCAGGATTTTGCGCTTCTCGGCGACCGCGAACGTGAAGCTACGCTCGTTGTCGAAGGCGAGGTTGTCGTCCCTCAACTTGAACACGACGGTGTGATAACCGGGCGTCAGTGCGGCGAAGGTGAATTGGACACCCTGCGGCGAACCCGCGGCGAGGGCCACTTCGCGTGCATCGACCTTGGCCCCGTCGTCGAGGATCGCTTCCAACTTCGCGCTCGGCACATCGGCCCCATCGGCGCGGACGGTCACGTTCAACACCGCCGGCGCGGTGCCCGACAGCAACTGCGGCTTCATGGTCACGTTCAGAATCGCCACGTTCGTCGGCTTCTCGACGCCGACATCGACGAACAGATGCGCGACTTTTGCGGGCGATGCGCCATCGCGGAGTTTCGCCAAGCTCTCGGTGCGGGCCGCATCCCAACTCGCGGTGGTGCGATCCCCGAAGACAACCACGACGCGGGGCAGCGGTTCCGTACTGTCGGTGTCTTTGTCCGCATCCTTCAACGTGTCGTAGGCCGTGGCGAGGGCATCGGTGATGGGCGGCGCATACCCCGGCGGCGCCGGGATGGCGTCGATCTTCTTGTGCGCATCGGGGACGTTGTCGGCGTACGTCGCGATCGGTTCGTTCGGATCGAGGATGGCGACGCGCGACCCGGCCGGGAGGTCGTCGAGGAATTCGTGGGCGCGGCGCTTGGCCTCGTCGAAGCGCGAGACGCCCTGTACCTTGTAGCCCATGCTCGGGCTGGTATCGACGACGATCACCGCCGCGACCGGCTGCTCGCCGAGGGCGGAGAAGAACGAGCCGCCGCCGAGGAGGGTGAATTCACCGATGAGCGGGGCTTTGTACTTCTCGCCGATTTTGGGTTGGAACAGCGCGAGTGCGAAGAGCAGAATCAGCAGCATGCGCAGGGCGAGCAGCAGGAAGTGGCGCAAGCGCATCTTGCGCTGGTTGGTCTTTTGCTTCTGTCGGAGGAAGCGCAGCGCCGGGAAGACGAGCTTCTTCGGCTGCTGCTTCATGATGAGGTGCAGCAGCACCGGCAGCCCGACCATCGCTATCCCGGCGATCAGAATCGCGTGCATACAGGGATTGTACGGGAGCGGGAGTTTTGTTGGAGTTCAACCCGATGGTTAAACTCCGACGAACAATCACTTCACCGGGACGAAGAACCCCGAGCGCACCGGCGCGGGCATTTGGCTCGCCGACCCCTTGACGCTCTTCCAAATCACTTCGTTGAACAAGAGATCGTCGGCCTGATCTTCCTTCGCCAGGTCGAATTTCTCCGACAGCGCCGCGCCGAAGACGCCCGGTTTGTTCACCGCATCCAAGTCGGTCTTCGGTTTCTCGGCTTTGTACTTCGCCGCATCCGGCTTCGCTGTGAAGCTGTGGTACATCGGCCGGGCGGCGGCGTCGAACTGGCTCATCGGCTTCAAACCGAGGATCAGTTCCATCGTCCGCAGCATGCTCGTCGTCGAGTACATCGTCGAATCGACGTGTTTGCGCTTCGTGTACGGCGAAATCACCAGCGCCACGACGCGGTGGGCATCGACGTGATCCGGGCCGTTCTGGGCGTCGTCTTCGATGACGAACACGGCGGTGTCCTTCCAAAATTTGCTCTCGCTCAGCCCTTCGATGACCATGCCCAACGCGAGGTCGTTGTCGGCGACTTGGGCCGTCGGCGTCGGTTTGCCGATGCGCGTCCCGGAGGTGTGGTCGTTGGGCAAGCGCAGGATTTGCAACTGCGGCATCGCGCCTTCTTTCTCGAAGCGCTTGAGTTCGCTCAGGAACCTCGCGGCCCGGTCCACGTCCTTGTAATCGAGGTCGTAGCCGCGGAACTTCGAGTCGAAGTGGCCTTCGAGCGCCTTCACACTCGCTTTGCTATCTTCGAAGGAACCGTCCTTGTTCTTGGCGCCGTTGGAAATCCATTCGCCGTAACTGCGATAGGTCACCTTAGCTTCGGCCGCGCGATCCCACAGATACCCGCCGGAGGGCCGGGCCGCGAGATCCACGGCCCCTTCGCTCGGGTACCCGAAAGTTTTTCCCGGGCTGCCGCGGTAGCTCAGCGGCCAGAGCTTCTCGACGAAGTCTGTGGCGTAGGCACCCATGGTCCACTCGTGTCCGTCGGCGCTGACCTCGCCGTCGACGTAGATGTTGTCGAGCAGCACGAACTCCTTGGCGAGTTTGTGGTGGTTCGGCGTGATCGCCTCGGGGAACAGGCAAATCTCGGGCGATCCGTTGCCCTCCTTCACGTCGCCGAAGATTTGGTCGTAGGTGCGGTTCTCCTTGATGATGTAAATGACGTGCTTGATGGGCGACGCATCGCCGACCTTCTTGGGGATCGGGTTATCCGCCGGCACATCGTCGATCTTCGGGGCGTTGTCTTTGTTCAACGGGCTGCACTGGTAGGCGATCTTAGAATGCTTCGCCATGGCCATCGGCGTCGGCAACGGGATCGCCGAAACGCTGCCTTTGAACAACCCGCCGATGTATTCCAGCAACCCCGACGAAGCCAAGTACGGGTTCGGTCCGCTCGGGTTGGCCTTGGCCGCGTTCCCCTTGCCGTTGGCGACGTAGAGCGTGCGGTCGAGCTTGTTGTAGCGCACGCTCGTCGGATACCAGCCCGTGGGGATGAAGCCGAGCGACTTCGCGGCTTTCGGATCGGCGCTGTTGAACACCGCGAGGTTGTTGGCGTCCGAGTTCACCACGAACAGCATCTCGCCATCGGGGGTCATCGCCAAGCTGCTCGGGGTGTTACCCGCCGGCGCCTGCGGATACAGAGCCGCGTTGATAGTTTGCAGCGGCTTCCCGTCCGAAGGATCGAGCACGGTGATCTGCGTGCTGTTCGCGCAGGCGACGTAGAGCGCCTTCCCCTTCGGATCGAGCAGCATCTCGGTGGGATGGCTCGCCGTCTTCCAGACCGCCGTGACTTTGTTGGTTTCGAGATCGACCACGGCCACGCCGCCCTTGGCCCACAAGCTCACGAACAACCGTTTGCCGCCCGGCTCCGGCAAGCAGGCGTACGGGTAGCTGTTGTTCTTCGCCGGGG
>JAYTBD010000253.1:0-1951 GCA_043737155.1 Fimbriiglobus sp.
GGTGCGGGCCAAAATCGTCTGGACGTTCCGGGTGGCCGACGCCAGAAAGAAGCTGGCCTTCCTCTACCCAAAGGAACTCGTGCGGTGACGCACTAGGGCGTTGCCCCAGGCTGAGAACTCCCAGCCCTTCGGGCTGAAGAATCCTGCTCATTCGCACCGGACGATTACGTGGCGTTGCGCTTGAGACGTTACCGACTGTCGGATTCGCAACACCATCGATCCATTCTTGGCCCCGGAGGGGCCGAATTCTTCGCCCCGGCGGGGCCGACTTACTTAGCCCAGGGTGGAAACCCTGGGAATCGGGGTCAAATGATTCCTGCCCTGAAAGGGCCAGCTTCCGGTCCGCCAACCACGCCGGCCCTTACAGGGCGGAAGAAATGGAGACGGCGACCCAGGGCTTGCGCCCTGGGCTAAGTAAGTCGGCCCCGCCGGGGCGAAGAAAAGCCATCGCGCTCCGATTCCTGACTGTCAGTACCCGGAGGACGCCCCCGACAATCCGAATTGCCCGAGACCGTCGAGTACCGTGCGGAAATCTTTGCGCTTGGCCCAGAGAAGTTCGATCGCTTTGGCGGTGATCCGGTTGCAAGACACGTCCGCGAACTCGAGCCGCGACATCATCTCGGAATAGGCCAGGTGGCGGGCGCCGGGATCGCCGATGCGGTTTTGCCGCAGGGATAGTTTGTGGACGCCCGTGAAGAATTCCGCTTCGACGAGCGCGAGCACGCCGTCGTCGCGGAGGTGATTGCCGCCGAGATCGAGGCTGCGCACCGAGACCACTGCGGGCGAAGCTCCCATGGCTCTGATGCCGGCCGCGCCGATGGTGTTCTCGCGCAGGTCGAGTTTGCCGCCGCTCTTCAGCAGCCTGCCCAAAAGTTCCGACTGCGCCAGCGCCTCGATCCCCGCATCGCCGATGCGGTTGGCGTGGATTCGCAACCGGTCCAAGCGCGGGAACGCCGCGCTTCCGCACACCGCGGCCAGCCCCGCATCGGCGACATCGTTCCCCGAGAGATCCAGCGTCCGCAGGTGCTGGAATCGATCCGATGCGGCCAACGAAGCGAGGCCGGCGCAGCCGATGGTGCGGTTGTCGTTCAAGTGGAGTGCCTTGAGCCGCGGGAACGCCCTGGTGCACGCGAGCCAATGCATCGCGCTATCGCCGATGCCGTTGAAGCTGAGATCGAGCGATTCCAACCGGCCGAGGTGCGGGGAGCGGAGGAGCAAATTCAGGCCCCCGTTGCCGAGGTCGTTGCCGCACAGGTCGAGTTCGCGGATGTTCGCCAACGCGGGGCACTGCGCGAGTTTGTCGATCCGCGCTCCGGCGTCGAGGAACTTGACGCGGCGGACGGCCGAGTTTCGGAACAGCCGTTCGCCCCGCTCGCAGAAGAATCGGCTATCGACCGAAACGGTGTCCAGCAGTCCCCGGCGGAACTCGCAACCGGAGATCAAACCGCGCAGCCCTTTCGTCCACTCGGTCCGCCAACTCAAAAGCAATTCGTTCTGTCGGCGGACGAGCGTGCGGCGTTGCGAATGTTCATCGTCCAGCCGGGCCAAGGCGAGTTGCACGCGGATGAATTCCGCCCGGGCGATGTCGGCGGGCAGTTCGGATTCGTCGAGGTAGTCCGCGTAGATGAGCCTGGGGCCGTCCCGCCCGTAAGCCGCGAGGATCGGACCGAGGAATGCGCATTCTTCGTCGGGAGTCGGCATAGCAGTATCGTACACGGCAGACGGCTACTTCCGCGTCACATCGATAGTTTGGGGGCGGAGCCGGACGCGTTGCCGATCCGCAGCTTGTTGACACTGCTGAATTCATCCGAGGTGGAACCGGCGAGACGCCGGTTCCACCAAGTCCGGACAGGCCGGGTGGCTGATACGACTTCCGGACTGTAGCCATCACGCTCCGCGTGATGTCGACGGTTCGAGTCTTCGAGAACCGGCGCCGGCGGCGATCCGGCGC
>JAYTBD010000254.1:0-1949 GCA_043737155.1 Fimbriiglobus sp.
TCGGTCGCTTGGAACTCCAACTGCCAGACGGTCCCTTTCGTCTTCGCCACTTTCACCTTCTCGTCGGTCGACTTCAACTGCGCCTTGGCGACTTCGACGAACTTGCCTTGCGGGTCGCGCACCGACACCCGGACCGCCTTCGCGGCGTGGTACTGGCCGCTGTGCTGCGAGTGGATTTGCAAACCGGTCAGTTCGATCTCGTAGGGCACGCTGAGTCTCACCGAGACCCAACCCGACGACGACTTCGCCGAGGACCACATCGTCGCGGCGTCGTAGGTCACCTTGCCGGTCCTCACATTATCTTGGATCGGCCCCTGAATGATGTTGCCGACTTTGCTGGCGAACTCCTCGCCCGATTCGGTGGTGACCGACAAGCCGGGGTGCCCGGGAATTTTCATCGGCCCGAGCGGGATCAACCGCGCCGCCAACGGGTACCGCGGCGGGGCGTCCTTCTTCACGTTGTATCGCAATTCCGGAAAGGCCCGCTGGTTTAGCGCCAACCCCCAGATATCCTCCGGGTTCAGCTTCCCCGGCGTCTTGCTGGCGACGAGGCCCTTCGTGTGGTGTTCGGGGTTGTACGACATCAGCGATTCGTTTGTCTTCATGTTGCGGCCGTAGACGTCTACGTGCGGCAGACCGAAGCCGTGTCCGAGTTCGTGCTGCAGGGTGGACTGGAAATTGGGCAGTCGATCGAACGCGAACGTCGACAATTGGACGATCGCGCCGCCGGTGTTGAAACCGCCGTTGAGCGGCCGACCGCCGCCGACGGGGAATTCATCCTTCGAATTCATCGTGACGGTCAACAGGACGTAGGGGCAGTTGTAGCGGGTCAGTTTGTATTCGGTCAGCAACTCGGACGCCATCTGCGGGGCGGCCCCTTCGGGTTGATCGCGGAGAAAATCGAGCGTGTTCTTGGAGCGGTAAACGCGCGGCTGTTCGTCGGCGAGGGTGAACGTGCTCTTGTTCGGCAAGAGTTCGCGGTAGCGCGCCCGGGCCATTTCGAGATGCTGGACGAGTCGTTTGGACTGTTCCGCCGTGGGGCCGTCTTCCCCTTTCGGGACGAAGAAGATCGGCAGAACTTTGATCAGTTTTGGCGGCACCATGTCTTGGGCCGTCGCCGAAACGGTGGCGAATCCGAGCGTGAGGAAACAACAAGCGAGAAATCGGAGTGACATCGATGGCTCCGGACGGACGATTGGAAACGCGAGCGCGATTTTAACCGACGGGTGGCTCGTCCGCCGGGAGTTTGTAGAGGCTGCCCCAGAATTTCCTTCCGCACAGGCCGCACTTCCCACGCGTCCACGACATGCCGGACGCTTTGGAACGGATGCCGCCCATGTCCCAGATCGAGGTTTCGTGCCCGCACGGGCAGCGCATCACCCGGCGCCGCGAATCGGCTTCCATGGTCGCCCACCAACTCGCCGGGAAGATGGCCCGGAAGAATCTTTGAATGCGGCTCATGGGAGTGATTCCGATTGACAGGTACATCTCAGAGGTGAAAATGAGTTTATGACAACATTCGAACATACCACAGTGCCCGCCGAGCTATTGACCGAACTCCGGGACGCTGTCTCGCGAGCATCGGAGGGAATCCGAGATCGGGCGGTGATGGATCGGGCCTGTCGGGATATGGATCGCACTCGGGCAGAGATCCTCGCGAGACACGGGATTCTCGACATTGCCGTGCCGGCGATTCGAGAGTTGCGTGACGCATGAAATACGCACTCGACTCTTGCGTGGCTGTAAAGTGGTTGTTGCCGGAGATCGATTCGGACAAAGCCATTTCACTCCGCGATAGTTATCGAGCTCGCACGTGCGAATTGATCTCTCCCGACATCCTTCCCGTCGAGGCATCACACGCTCTGACTCGGGCGGAACGACAAGGGCGAATCACACCCTTCCAAGGCTTCGGTTTACTCCGCGATCTCTTCGGAAGCCTTCCCCGACTG
>JAYTBD010000255.1:0-1949 GCA_043737155.1 Fimbriiglobus sp.
TGCGCTCGAAACTGACCTTATTCGCCCTGCACTGTGGGCACACGATGGCCAATTTCGGGCAGTTTGAGGCTCGAACCCGCTACCCCGGTGAACGGTTACGTAAAGTCTTCGGCTGTTCGGAAACAGTCGCCGTGCCAAGAGCGCGTCGAGTTCGCCGTCTTCGGAATTGCCGATGTCCCGCATATGCCGGGCGCGGAAGCCGACGAAAACGCCCAGCATCTCCCGCACCGACAGCGCTCGCAAATCCGAACCGCTACTGATCGCGACATCCGGAAGGCGATGCTTCGCGATCAAGTGCTCGTCCGAGTCGGTCTTAAATCCACCGTGCCCACTTTGCGTCGCCTCGATGTTGTGCCTCACCTCGCCATCGTCGTAGCGGCAGATGAGGTGGGACCGGACGCACGCCAATGACACGGGCCAACCGAGTCTCCGCCCGATGGCCACATGCAACGTCGCCATGTTACCACAAGTTCCCCGCCGCGTGTCCATCACCCCGTTCAAGAAAAGATCCGATGGGTCGGTGTATCGGATCGACAGAGACTCGCGCTGATCTTCGTTGTACTCGATGCCGAGTTCGCACTCGACGTACTCAGCCAAGACACCGAGACGGAAAAGGTGGATGCAGTGATCCCAGTCCTGCGGCGTCTTCCAGAATTCCACTTCGATACGGCCGAGTCGTTCCCGCACCGCATCCGCCCATTCGTCGGCGAGGCGTTGGTAGCGGGGAATATCGAGTTCGGCCAGCGCCGGGATGCTCTTGGCGACAAGCAGGTTCATCTCGACGAGATCGAACCGCTCGAGTTCGGCGTCGGATAAAGATAGGAGTCGGAGGTACCCGGCCACGCCCGCTCCTGTGCGTCGGATTTCGGTCTGTTTCGTGATGGTCGCAACCGGGACGGGTGCCGTCAACCAAAAAGTCGCTCGTCGCAACCCCTTGCCGGGCATAGTCAGTTAAGCAAATGGGAAACGAGTTAAGCATTTTGGCATCGAGTTCACGCGAGGGTGTGTGTGTTCTCGCTTAACTCGATTGCGGCCCTCACGCCCCCATCGGCACCAGTTCTCGCTCGTCGCTGGTGACCCCCGGCTCCTCGAATGCGATCGGCGCTTCTTCCTCGAGCACATCCTGCGTCGGGTCGCCCATGCCTTCGGGCCAGATGTGGAAGCCGCCTTTCGCGCCCTCCAATTCCCACGTGCCCCAGATGCCTTTGCCCTCGTTGAATCCCGAGTAATTCACCGTGTGTTTCCCGCGGTACGTCTTGCGGAAGTTCGCGCAGCCGTTGTCGAGGTGGTAAGTCCCACCCACGGAGAACTCGCCGACGCGGTCGCGGCCTTCGCCGGTCATCGCGCCGGCCCGGAAGGTCAGCAGCAGTTCCATCGAGTGCTTGCCGGGGATGCGTTTGTCGGTGAAGAAGCCGACCCAGTTCCCGCTCGGGAAACGGGCGTCGGCTTCGATGGGGTCCAGTTCGGGCATCGTGTCGAACTCCGTGGGAAATCAACGCTTCTCGTTCCACGCCGCCGATCCGTACTTCTCGTTTTCGATGCGCCGCGCCGCGCTTGTCTCCTCGTCCGTCCACGGGCCGGGTCGAAGGTGCCAGCCGGTCTCGACGGCCATGCGGCGGGCCAAGGCGATGGCCAATTCGTCCGCCGCGATCGTCTTCCGGGTCAATTCTAAAAGGCCCGGCAAGCTCGGGGCCAAGGGCGATTGCCGCAGCAAGATACTACCGTGTTGCAGGAGTGCGCGCTTGTGTTTTCGCTGGGCGCTGCCGGCGATTTTGTGGCCGTCGACGAGCAAGTCGCCGGGGGTTTGATGGCGGAAACAGAGCACCGGCCCGAGCTTTTGTTCCGCGCCGAAGACGACGAGTTCGGATTCGATCCCCCACACGGCTACCAAAGTTTCGCGGAGGAATTCGTGCATCCGGCAGATCCACGATTGACCCTTGGGTTGCCAT
>JAYTBD010000256.1:0-11601 GCA_043737155.1 Fimbriiglobus sp.
GCACCGCATGCTTTTTGGAACGCTTCGTGTCCATGCCCCACCTCCTGTGGAGATCATGGTACGGACTGCGGCAAATAACTCGTGCGGTGATGCACTAGGGTACCGTCCCGGCGGGAGCCTGCCATGAATCCGCGACCCTGGTGGAAGATCGTCGACTGGCGCATCGTGCTCGCCGTGGGGGTGCCGTTCTGGCTCTCCGTCGCCGGCGGCGTCTATCTGGCCACCGAAAAACCGCCGACACCCCCGGTCGAGCGGCCTTCGTATTGCCCGCCTCCTGCGCCCATCGAGACACCCGTCGACCCGCTCCTGGGGTCCTGTCCGCCCTATTTTCCTCCGGTCATCGAACAAGCTCCCTCGCCCCGGCCCGCGAATGAAGTCGCGGTCGCGCCGCGCGATGGGAAGTCCGAAGCTTCGGTGCTAGCCATGGTGAAGTTGCTCTCCGATACGATCCAAGGATTTCAAGCCCGTCCCGGTCGTCGTCGAAGCCAAGCCCACACCCGTCGCGGTTCCCGAAGGTTGCAAGCTCCACGGTACGACGCTGCACTTCGTCAAGTCGCCGGTCGAAGCATTCAAGCTCGCACCGAAGCGAGATAAGCTCGTCTTCGTTCTCCACCTCGCGGGGAATATCGAAGACGACGGCTTCACCTGAAACAACGCCGAGGCGCTCCGTGTGAACGCCCTCGCCAAGGACAAAGTCGGCTCCTATATGAACGACCACTTCGTATCGTCGCACCAGAAGGTCGGCACGTTCCAAAAGGTCGGCGATCAGAAACTCGGCGGTAATGTCGCCAGCTATTTTTGCAAGTCCGACGGCACGGTGATCCACGCGATCCCTGGCCCGGTGGACGAAGCGACGTTCTTGGCCGAAGCGCGCTTCGCCGTGGAATTGCACAACTCGGCGCTGTTCCTCGCCACGGCGGGGCCGAACAAGAATATGGACTTGACCCAGCAGAGAGCGGTGTACACCAAAGCGGTGAAAAAGGGATTCGAGGACCGCGTCGGACCGACGGTGACGCTTTTCAAAGGGGGCGTCCGCGGCCAAGCGAAAGGGGTCGGTCAGCAGGTGCAGGTGAATCAGCTGCTGTATCAAACACCGCTGCCCCGGCTCGAAGTGTTGTACCCGTACGTGTGGGAAAAGATTCTGCGCGAGAAGCTCTCCGCCGCGCCGATCGCCGTGCGGTGAGTCGCCGTCGCTAGCGCGTCCGGCTAACACAACTCCGTCAATACCGACGGAGTTTCCCGATGCCCACGCTCGCCGAACGCTACACCGCCGAATTCCCCACGTCCCGCGCACGCTTCTTCGAAGCGCAAAAGGTCTTCCCCTGCGGTGTCACCCACGACACGCGCGTGATGGAGCCGTTCCCGATTTACATCGACCGCGCCGTCGGCAGCAAGAAGTACGACCTCGACGGCCACGAACTCATCGACTACTTCGTCGGCCACGGCTCGCACATCCTCGGCCACTCTCCGGAGGCGGTCGTGCGCGCCGTGCGGGAGCAAATGGCGAAGAGTACGCACCCCGGTTCGTGCCACGAACTCGAAATCGAGTGGGGCCGGCTCGTGATGGAATTGATCCCGAGCGCGGAACGCGTCCGCTTCACCGGCAGCGGCACCGAAGCGACGATGATGGCGTTGCGATTGGCGCGGCTGTTCGCCGGCCGGCCCAAGTTCCTCAAATTCCAGGGTCACTTCCACGGCTGGCACGACGCTGTGACCGTCGGGGCCGACTACCCGTACGACTCGGAAATGGTCGCCGGGGTGCCGGAGGAAATCGCCTCGACGTGCGTCGCGATTCCGCCGAACGATTTGAACCTCGTCGAGACCATGCTGAAAGGAAACGGCGAGATCGGCGCCGTGATCTTGGAGCCGACCGGCGGCCACTGGGGAGCCGTGCCGATCCGCGGCGGGTTCTTGAAAGGCTTGCGGGACATCTGCACGCGGCTGAACAAGGTGCTGATCTTCGACGAGGTCATCACCGGATTCCGCGTGGCACCGGGCGGGGCGCAGCAGTTCTACGGTGTCACGCCCGACCTCACGGCGCTGGCGAAGATTCTCGCCGGGGGATTGCCCGGCGGGTGCGTCGCCGGACGCGCGGAGATCCTCAACTTCCTCGAACCCCGCCCCGGTCGGCCGAAGATGCGCCACCCGGGGACTTACAACGCGAACCCGCTCTCGGCGTCGGCGGGGGTCGCCTGTTTGAAGCAAATCCGCACGGGTGAACCGAGTCGACTCGCAAACGAAGCAGGGCAGCACTTGCGGAATGAACTCAACGCGATGTTCGCGGCGAACGAGTTGCCGTGGATCGCTTACGGCGAGTTCAGCATGGTGCGCGTGATCCCGAATTACACGGGCGAACGACCGGGCGTTTCCACCATGGAGAACGATGGATTCATCCCCTTCGACGGCGACTTGAACGCGCTCGACGGGCCGAGAGATGCCAAGTTCTCGCACGCCTTGCGGCAAGGAATGTTGTTGAACGGCGTCGACTTCTGGGGGACCGCCGGAATGACGAGTATGGCCCACACCGCGGCCGATGTACGGCATACGGTCCGGGCCATGGAAGCGACGATCGGTCTTATGCAGTAGATCGACCTTCACCGTATGTCTCTACCGCAGAGGGATCACCGGGGGTTGCAAAGAACCCGGTGCCGGGACGATGATCGACGGCGAACCCGCGTCCGGCTGCAGCAACTCGGCCGGCAACTGCTGGAATGTCGGGGCGTGAATCGGCAGAGGTTGCACCGGCGGGCCGAAGTTGGCTTGTTGCAACGGCGGAGGAATCACCGTCGGTGCGGGCGAGGTCCAGACCTTCGTCGTGACCGTCGATCCGTCCGGCCCGGCCGTCGAGTACTGGCCCGGCTGACCCGGAGGACCGGGGGACTGCGGCGGTAAGAACACGCCCGGCGGCGCCGATGCCAGCGCGGGCGGCGCGGCCTCGAACGACATCGGATTCTTCAGCGCCTTGGTCAAGTCCGGGATGCCGCGCATCTCGCTCGGGCCGGTCGGTTTCACCGATGGGATCGTCCCTTTGTCGTTCCAGACGGCGGCGCCGGGGGCCGCGAATTCGAGCGTCATCTGCACGTCTTGGGCGAAAATGTGCGGGTGCGGCTCGCTGATGTACTTCGCCTGCATCCGGACGTTGGTCACGTCCTTCCAACTCTGCGGCCACGGCAGGAAGATCGCGTAGCAGGGGCCGAAGCGGTCGTCGTTGGTGACGAGCTTCTTCAGCGCCGCTTTGTCGATGTGCCAAATTTCCGACACCGCGGGGGGTTGCTCTTTGGGGCGCGGCGTTTCGTCGAGGGCTTGCACCACGAGGTCGCCGGTGATCTCGACCGGTTTGTTGTCGGTGGAAATCAGGAACAACTGCCCCACGAGGCCGGGGGACAGGATGCCGTCGCGGGTCGGGTCGGGCAAGTGCTGCGGCCGGCGCTGCCAAAAGCAGATCATCTGCGACGCGGGCTGCGGCTTCTCCAAGTGCAGCGCTCGGGCGAACTCCGACTTCGTTTTCTTCAGGCTGGTACCGGCGCATCCGAGACCGGCCGGGAGGAGGAGGGCGGCGACGAGCGCCGCGAACCCCGACGTGCGGCCGAGCATCGGGCGGGCGGTCAGCGGCCGTAAACGCGCCATTCTTTCCCCTCCTTGGGTTTGCTGGAGTTCGGCGGCGTCATGCCACCGGTTTGGGATCCCCCGAATGTCCACCCGCGCGCCGGCGCTTTGAGGGCCGGCGCGTTCCACGATTGCGGCTGGATGCCCGGCGTCGGGATGTTGATCGGCGGCGGTCCGCCCGGCACGCCGGGTTGATTCGGACCGGCGAAGCCCGGTGGCGGCGTCGGCAATCCGCCCATCGGCGGCGGACCTTGCGTCGGCAGCGGTGTCCCCATCGGCGTCCCGGCGGGCGGATGGTAAATCGGCGCCGGCCCCGGCGTGCCCGGCGTCACTTGGCCCGTCGGCGAGAACGGCAGGTTCATCAGGTTCGGTGGCACTTCGCCGGGCGGGCAGTACGGGACCTGCTGCGGCAGCAGCGCGTTGTGATAGCGGCCGCTGAGCACGTCCATTCCGTGGCCGTGGAGCGCGTCCACGTCTTTGAGGCTCCAACTCATTTTCTTCGCTTCTTCGGCCAAGATTCGCGCCATGTCGGCTTCGCTGCGGACGATGTGCGGCGTCATGATGAAGATGAGCTCGCGCCGCTCGAGCTGCTGCGTGCGGTAGCGGAACGCCGCCCCGACCCACGGCAGGTCGCCGAAGAACGGGATCTTGTTCTCTTGCTTCGAATCCGTCTTGCGGATCAACCCGCCGAGCACCACGGTTTCCCCGTCGCTGGCTTGGACGGTCGTCTCGACGGTCTGCGTGTCGATGGCGACCGCCGTGAGGCCGTTGCCGATCGACACATTCGTGTTCGAAGGCGAGGTGATCGACGGTTCGACCCGCATGAGCACGCGGCCTTCCGGACTGATGCGCGGCGTGACCCGCAGCACGACCCCGGTGTCAACGTATTCGATGCCCTGCTGGGCCAGGCCGCCGATCGCGATCGTGCTCGACGTGACGCGCGGGAACTGCTGGCCGACTTGAAAGAAGCCGGTCTGGTTGTCGGTCAGGGTCAATTGCGGCGCGCTGAGCACGTCGACGCGGCCCTGGGATTTGAGCGCCCGGATCAGCAGGCTGAACGTGTCGCTGGCGGCGGAGAGCACGAACCCGCCGACGCCGGAGGAACCGCTGCGGCCGACGCCGAGGTTGCCGAGGCCTTGGAACGCGACCTGCCCTTGGTTGACGAGGTTGGCGTTGGCCAGCGGCGCGGTGGTGTTGAAGTTGAAGCCGGGCGTGCCGGGCGAGGCCCCGACGCTCCCCCGCGCGAACAGGGTGTTCGCCTGCAGGCCGATTTCGACGCCCAGTTCCTCGGTGTTGGTCAGTCGCACTTCGGCGATGAGCACCTGCACGACCACCTGGGGCGGCGAAGCGTCGAGCTTGCGGACGAGCGTGACGATCTGCTCGAAGAACTGCGGCGACGCGCTCAGCAGGATCGTATTGGTCACCGGTTCGGGCACCAGCACGAACTGGCGCTGGAGCGTTTGAAACGTCGCGGCTGTCGTGCCGAACTCGGCGGTGTTGAGCTGCTGCGTGCTCGCCGTCAAGAAGGTGTTGATCGCTTGGACGACGTCGGCCGAGGCCGCGTTGCTGAGCTTCAAGACTTCGCTGCGCTGATTCGGGATCTGCGCATCTTCGAGCCGGGTGATCACCGCGCGGATCAAGTCGAGGTCGTTCTGACTCCCGGCGACGATCACCGTGTTGGTCCGCTGGTCGGCCGTGACGCGGAGGTCGATGAGCGAAGCGCCCGCGGCGGGATCGCCCGTGAGCGTGAGCAGCGGCCGGGTCGTCCCCTGTTGCGTCGTGGTGCCGCCTTGGTTGAAGCCGCCGCCCTGCGCGCCGGTCGTGCTTCGGCTGAACAGGTTCGTGATGAGGGCCTGCACCGCGACCGCGTCGGCCCGCTTCAAAGAGAAGATGTTGACGAACGACTTGGCCGCGGAGACGCCGTCGAGTTCCGTGACCAACGCTTCGAGCAATCGCATGGTCGCGGCCGGGGCCGTGACGACGATCGCGTTGATCCGCGTGTCCGGGATCAGGTGAACGTCTTCGAGGAGGCCCGATTCGACGTTGTTGAAGCGGAGCGACACCGTCTTCGTGCTCAGGCCCGTCGTCCCGGCGCCGCCCGTGAGCGTGCCGAGGGCGCCGGGTCGCTGTTGCTGTTGAAGGCCGCCTTGGGCACCCGTCCCTTGGCCGAGACCGCCGCCTTGTTGACCGAAACCGCCTTGCTGGCCTTGTCCGCCCGCCCCGCCCGTCGGCAAGAGACCCGCGCTCGCGGATAGCTGCGGGTTGAGGGCGTTCGAAGTCAGCGTTTGCAGGAGCAACTGGGCCAATTCGTCGGACAGGGCGTTTCGCAGGCGGAAGACCTTCACCTCGGCGATGGCCTTCGAGGTGCTCTTGTCGAAGAAGCCGATCAGTTCGGCGATATCCTTCTGGTCCGCGGGACTGGCTTGTACGTAGACCGTGTTACTGGCCACGTCGTAGGTCACGCGGATCTGGTTCTGCGCCAGCGCCTCGCCGGGGTAACGCTGGTTGAAGAAGTTCTGGATCTGGCTCGCGACGGTACTGGCGGTCGCCCGGGTCAGCGGGTACTGCACCGGCTTCATCTGGTTGCTGTTGGGCACGTCGAGCCGCTTGATTTCCTTCTTGATGTCTTCCAAGCGCGACTCGGGGACGCCGAGCAGGATCGCGTTGAAGCGCGGCAGGGGGAAGAGCAGGATCGACCCGATGGTCTGGCGATTCGCCTGATTCTGCTGGCCGCCGCCTTGGAAGCCCACTCCCCCGAAACCGAGTTGGGTGGCCGGGAACGTCGTTCCCGAGGTGCCCAGTTGGACGCGGGAGAATATCTGCGTCAGTTCGAACACGATCTGCGTCGCGTCGCCGAATTCGAGCGGCACGACGGTGAGGTTGATCGCGGCCGACTTCTTGGTGATCTCTTCGATGTTGGCGATCAGCGCCTTGATCGCTTCGACCTCGGCCTTGTTCTTTCCGCGGACGATCACGATGCCGAGTTCGGGCAGCGGGATGATCTGCACATCGGAACTTGGGGAAAGGAACGGCACGCCGACCGACGGGAGCGCGGCGGGCGGCGCAACGGGGGGCTGTTTCGCCCCCGGTTGGACTTGGGTCAGTCCATCCGGCTGTTGGCGCAGCTTCACGCTGGCGTAGGCATTGTTCAGCGCGGAAACGTCGTTCGCGTTGACGTGGCTCGATTGTTCGACCTCGGGGTCGAAGAGCACGCTGGGGGCCGAAGGGACATCCATGTCCCGGTAGTTAAAAGACTGGGGGGTCCCCTCTCCGCTCTCCGCACTCGCCTGCCTTCCCCCGCGTCCTCCGCCTTGTTGTCCTCCGCCCTGCCCCCCGCGACCGCCACCGAATGGGTTGGCCCCGCCGCCTCCGAATCCGCCGAAGGGATTACCACCCGCGCCTTGGCCGAAGCCGCCGAAGGGGTTGGTGCCGCCGAAGCCACCCTGCCCGCCTTGGCCGAAGTTCCCTTGCCCACCCTGTCCGCCGCGGCCTTGATTCGGCTGGACCGGTGCCCGGCCCGCGAGGGCGCTGATCGTCTGTTCGATTTGGCTCGGCGTCACACCGCCCTTGAGTTGGACGACGTCCACCACGATGCCGCTGTCCTTCGCGGCCAAGTCGAGCTCTTCGACGAGCTTCTTGATTTCGAGGTAGTCGGTCTCGACGCAGTTCAGCACGATCTTGTTCGTGTCGAGGTCGTAATCGACGGCGAGGGCGACATCGGTGCTGGCCGCGGCCGCTTGCGGCGCGAACGGGTTGAAGCCGCCCCCTCCCCGCGGTTGTTGCCGTGCCGCGGTGCGGCCCGTCTTGTTGGCGTAGACGTTGCGAATCGTCGGCACGAGGCTCGACGCCTTGGTGTTGACGACCGCGATGGTCCAAGTCTTGGCGACGCCCCCGTCCGGCGGGGTGTTGTCGTCGATGGAGCGTTTCAGCAGATCCTTGATCGTGAGCATGTCGAGCTGCGACGCCTTCACGACGATCAGCGAGTTGCTGGTCGGATCGGCGACGACGCGGACGCGACCGAGTTTCGGATCGGTCGGGGCGCTGCCACCGGTGAGCGAGCCGAGTAGGGCCAGCGGGTTGAGCCCCGCGAGACCACCGCCCCCCCTTGGCGCGGCGCCCGCGGTACCGGCGGGCGGGCCGTTAAAGATTTCGTTGATGAGTTTGGCGGCGTCCGCGGCGGCGACGTACTTGAGCCTCAGGATCGTGTACTGCTCTTCGCCGACGGCGCTCGGGTTCAGGTAGAGCCGGAGCAGTTCGTAGGCGAGGGCGACGGCTTTCTCGTCTTTGCCACTGATGAAAATCTTGTTCCCGACGACGCTGAGCGTGACGGGGTCGTCCTTCGACGCGGGCTGCAGCGGGTCGACGAGCTGGCCGGAGACGATGTGAACCCCGTGCGTCGGGGTATACCCCGATTGCGTGCTGCCGGGGATGCCCACTTTCGGGCTGGGCACCATCGGCTTGGTCATCGGCGCGGGTTCGGGCTTCTTCTCGAGTCCCGGGGTGACCAGTTGGGCCGGGCGGCCCATCTGGTTCATCATGCGGACGATTTCTTCCGCGAGGACGCCGGCGTTGGCTTTATCGATCGTGAGCGTGCGAAAGTTCGGGTTTTGCGTCGACCCGCCGCCCGAGGTGCCGCCGGCATTGATGAATTTTTTGGCTTCGGAGATGAGGTCCGGCGAGCCGCGGAGCAGGACCGACGGTTCGCCGTCGGTCTTGGCTTCGACGTACAGGCCGGCGCTGCCGAAGACCGACTTCAGACTCTCGGCCATCTTGGCGGGGTCGGCGGAACCGATCGAGACGATCTCGACGCTCGGCTGAACCGTCTTGGGCAGCTTCAAGAAGTTGCTGATGTCGAGGTGGTCGGCCGGGTAGCCGTAGATCATCACCTTGTCGTTGCCGATGACCAGCGTCTTGACGTTACTCCCCTTGAAGTCGGTGGAGTCCATGATCTGCTTGGCGAGCGGCTCGGCGGTGCCGGCGGAGACATCGTAAGTTTTCCAGAAGGGCTCGCCGCCGATCGGTCGGGCGATGTCCCCTTTGTCGATTTCCTTCACCAGCGATTGGGCGGCGACGACCTTGTTCGCCGGGCCGGTGAGCACGATGGTGTTGTTTTGGAAGTCCACGGTGATCTGCACAGTGGCGAAACGCTTCTCTTGGATGGGTTGCCGGTTGCGATCCCGCCCTTGATCTTGCGGCTGGCCCCACTGACTCCCGCCACCCCAAGGGCTACCGCCGCCCGCCCACGGGTTGGGGAGGTTCGATTCGACTTTGGTCTTGTCGTCCGAAAGGAGCGTGCGGAGCTTCTCGGCCGCGGTGCTGGCGCGGACGTGTTTGAAGGCGTAGGTGAACTGGTCCGACTTATCGCCTTCCTGCTCTTTGATGAAGGCCAGGATGTTGCGGATGTTCTTCGCTTTGTCCACGATGATGAGCTGGTTCGTGCCGAACGGCGTGACATCGCCGAAGACGCTGAGCAGCTTCTTGGCCTGCGGGGCGATGTCGTCGGCGACGATTGTCTTGAGCGGGATCACCACTTGGACGACTTCGGTGTTGCCTCGCTTCGGCAGTTCTTCCAGCGTGATCTGGTGGAGGATCTCGCGTGGGATCTTGTCCGCGGCCGGGTGGATGAGGAACGAGTGCTCGCGCCGGATGATGACCCAGTTCTTCTGGGCCAGCACCTCGTTGAAGAGGTCGAGCAATTCCGGCAGAGTGTACTTTTCGTCGGATTTCAGCGTGAGCGAGCCGGTCGGCTTCTCGGTGCTCAGGAAGACGAGCTTCGTCTCCTTGGCGAACCATTCGAGGACCTTGCTCCACTCCCAGCCATCGAAGGCCACGGTGTAGGTCGGGGGTTTCACCGGGACGACGGGGGCGACCGGCGGGACCACCGGCATCGGCGCCACAGTCTTCGGCGGCTCCGCGGGGACGGGTTTGTCTTGGGCGGCGACCGGGCCGGCGAGGCCGACGGCGAGGACGGCGGGCAGCCAGCGGCGCAAGGTGCACCACGACGGTACCGACCGACCGGACTCTATCCGTTGCGGATTCATACGTTCCCCCCGAGACTGCGACGACGCGGGCTTTGCCGGGGCGCCCCCGGACCGGTTTGAACCGGCCCACGCCCCGCCCGTGCATCGCTTAGTTTCTGCGCGAATCGGCCGGTTCAATATCCACAGCCTACACCGGACGCAACCGCCATTGTCGCTTCGCGGCTATTTTTAATCTTTGCCCCGAGCGCCGGGATTGCCAAAACCTGCGGGGCCGGAGGAGATCAAGCGGTAAAGGAGTGTTCGGATCGACTCGCATTCGCGCACCGCGTCGGCGGCGGATGGGGAAATGGCGGCGAGATTTTCGACGAATCGCCGAATTCGCTTGGCGATCGGGAGAGGTTCGCTCAACTCTTCGCGGAGGCGATCGACGGTGTCAACCGCATCTTGCGCGTCCTTCGGATCGAGGCCCGTCTCGGTTTCGATCCGTTCCACGGCCTCCATCAGCGCGGCCTTGACCGGTGCATCGATGCGAGTCGTGCCGCGGAAGTAGATACCGACGACAAGTGGTGATGACCCCCGTCTGCTAGTCGAGACCGTTCTGGCACCGACACTGACGGATTGGCCCCCTTCGGCATGGGCGGTTATCAGAAATCGTTCTTCCTTCGTCATGGTCCCGCTCCCAATTGTTCCAGCCATGCTGTCGCCTCAGCCGCAATATACTCGAAGTGCGGAAGGTCGCGCACCAGTAGCGCCGGGGCCGGCGTGGGAGAACGACCGTCCGACAAGAAAACGGGGCGCGTCGACATATGCGCTACTTTCCGCTCGGGTGCAGGAAGGTCCGTTCGATGAACGTCGTGTCCACTTTCCCTTCGATGAACGCTTGCGTGTTGAAAATCTGCTGATGGAGCGGAATCGTCGTTTGAATCCCTTCCACGACGAACTCGCGGAGCGCGCGGCGCATCGTGGCCAGCGCTTCGGCCCGCGTCGGTTGGAAGACGAGCAGCTTCGCCACCATGCTGTCGTAGTTCGGCGGGACGCGGTAGCCGGCGACGACGTGGGTATCGACGCGCACGCCCGGCCCGCCGGGGACTTGCCACTTGGTGATAGTGCCCGCGCTCGGGCGGAAATCCTTGGCCGGGTCCTCGGCGTTGATACGGCACTCGATGGCGCATCCGCGGTGGACGATGTCGCGCTGGGAGAATCGCAGCTTCTCACCGGCGGCGACGCGGATTTGCTCTTTGACCAAATCGATGCCGGTGACCAGTTCCGTGACCGGGTGCTCGACTTGGATGCGCGCATTCACCTCGATGAAGTAGAAGTTGTTGTCCTTGTCCAACAGGAACTCGCACGTCCCGGCGTTGTAGTAGTTCGACGCTTTGGCCATGCGCACGGCCGCGTCGCAGATTTTGTCGCGGACGCGCTCCGGAAGATTCGGCGCGGCCGATTCTTCGACGAGCTTCTGGTGCCGGCGTTGCAAGCTGCAATCGCGCTCGAAGAGGTGGACGACGTTGCCGTGCTTGTCGCCGAGTAACTGCACCTCGATGTGGCGCGGTTGCTCGATGTACTTTTCCAAATAGACCGAGCCGTCCTTGAACGCGGCCTCGGCCTCTTCTTTCGCCTGGCCGAAGCCGACGATCAGCGACGCTTCGTCGCGGGCCACGCGCATGCCGCGCCCGCCGCCGCCGGCCGCGGCCTTGATGAGTACCGGGAACCCGACGGCCTTGGCGAACCTCAACGCTTCCTCTTCGTTCGCCAGCAATCCGTCGCTGCCGGGCACGATCGGCACCTTGGCCCGCTTCGCCATCTGCTTGGCTTTGTCCTTGTTGCCGACCGACTCCATCGACTCTTCGGAGGGGCCGATGAACTCGAAGCCGCACTCGCGGACGATGTGGGCGAACTTGGAGTTCTCGCTCAGAAATCCGAAGCCGGGGTGGATGGCATCGGCTTGGCAGATCTCCGCGGCCGCGATGATGCGGTCGATCTTGAGGTAGCTCTCGCCGGCGGGGCCGGGGCC
>JAYTBD010000257.1:0-4944 GCA_043737155.1 Fimbriiglobus sp.
ACGAGGTTCAGCTTGCCCTGTTTGATGACGTAGGAAACATTACCCTCCGCGTCGGTCGGCGCCGTGCGCCACGGCGAGACAATGTTGAATTGCACCGCCGTGAAGCCCTTTTTCTTGCGGTCCGCGAGGTACTTGTCCCAGTCTTTTTCAGCGCTGAGAGCGGGCCCGGTCCAGCAGGTGTCGGCGAGGAAGAAGAACGGCGTACCATCCGCGTGTCCGAGGTGCGTACCACTTTTGGCCACGCGGATGCGGCCGTGCTTCTCGAAAGGCGTCTCGGCGGATGCGGTGCCCAGTGACAACGCGATGATACCGGCGAGGAGAAACTTCATCGGCGCAACTCCGGGGGAGACGAGATTCAACTAGCGCTGCACGCGGGCGCTGCCGCCCTTGGCGAGCGCTTCGACTTCTTCGAGGCGGGCGTTGGTCACATCGCCGGGGAAGGTGGTCAGGAGCGCGCCGTGGGCCCAGCCGAGGTTCAACGCTTCCTGCGTCGGCCGGCCGGCGATTAGGCCGTAGATCAGCCCCGCGGCGAAGCCGTCGCCGCCGCCGATGCGGTCGACGACATCGAGCTGCAGTGTCGTACTGGCGAACTTTTCACCGTTGAGCCAGAGCACCGCGGCCCAGTCGTGGCGATTGGTCGAGTGCACTTCGCGCAGGGTCGTCGCCACCGCTTTGATGTTCGGAAACTTCTGCACCGCTTGGCCGATGACATCGAAGAACTTCGTGGAATCGAGCTTCGATTCATCTTTCTTCTCAACTTTCGGCCCTTGAATTCCGAGGCCGAGTTGCAGGTCTTCCTCGTTGCCGATGAGGACGTCGACGTGCTTCACGATCTTACCGAGAACATCTTGGGGCGAACGGTTTCCTCCCGCGACTTTCCAGAGCTTGGCGCGGTAGTTCAGGTCGAACGAGGTGATCGCCCCCGCGGCCTTGGCAGCTTGCATCGCTTCCTGAATCAGCTCCGAAGTCGTGTCCGAAAGTGCCGCGAAGATGCCGCCGGAGTGGAACCACTTCACGCCGCCGGCGAAGATTTCCTTCCAGTCGAAGTCGCCCGGTTTGAGCAGCGCGCCCGCTTCATTGGAGCGATTGTAAAAGACGACCGGTGGACGCACGCCGGCGCCGCGGTCGCTATAGACCGTGGCGAGGTTCGGCCCGCGGACGCCGTCGTGGTCGAAGAATTTGTAGAGGGGTGTCACGCCCATCGCGCGGACGCTGGTTTGGACCAACTCGCCGATGGGATACTTGGGCATCGCCGTGGCGATCCCGGTTTTCAACCCGAAGCAATCGGCCAAGTTCGCGGCGACGTTGTACTCGCCGCCGGACACGTGGATGTCGAGCGAACGCGCTTTGCGGAACGGGATGATGCCCGGATCGAGGCGGTGGACGAGCGCCCCGAGCGAGAGGAAATCGAAGGCGGCGGGGCCGGGGCGGATGGTCAACGCGGGCATGGAGCGACTCGGGAAGGGAATCAGTGGACGACTTCGGCGGACTGGCCGAGATTCAATGGCACGGCGGCGTTCGTGCGCGCGATGTCGGCCCGCAGCTTCTTCAGGCAATCGAGTTCGAGTTCGTCGAGTTCATGGATGCGATCTTGGGCGCGGCGGTAGAGCGCGGTCCGGGAGATCTCCCTGTGGTTGTTCTCGATGGCGGCCAGCCGACCGAACAGCCCGTCCGGCGCGGCGAACAGCTCGTTCGACAGCTCCGTCCCGTTGGTCGCATTGGCGATAGCGGTGGCGATCTCTGCTTCAAGCGTTTCACGCTCTTTCACGGCAGTTTCCTCACACGAAGTCGATATCGACATTGTACAGCACTTCGAGGTAAATTGCCTCCTGCGTCGTCGCGGTTTTGAACGCTTGAAGGATCGCCTTCAGATCCGCGAGGCGGTCGTCGTCGAGCACGAGCTCGTAGCGTTTCAGGTCGTCGTCGGCGCGAGTTCCGTCCGCCATACGGTAGGCCCCCGTCACGACGCCGGCCCGCGTGAAGGCGTGGAATGACTCCCAAAGTCGCTGCTCGGCGTCCTTGATCTCGCCGGCGAGACTGCGGCCGTCGTTGTCGCGGAGCGGCAGATAGAACGTCGCCTTCACCTTGGCCATCGCATCCTCCTCGATTCACCCGATCCCATTCCACGCCCGGCCTTCGGCCGCGAGCATCTTGTCGGCGCAGTCCGGACCTTGCGATCCTTTGGCGTACTCCTGCGGTTGCGGGGCTTCCGGACCGGCCGTGGCCGCGATGATCGGATCCATAATTTCCCACGCCCGTTCGATCTCATCGCTGCGCATGAACAGGGCGGCGTCCCCTTGGATCGCGTCGAGCAGCAGCCGCTCGTAGGCTTCGGGCAAGGCCTTGGTCGAGAACGCCTCCTTGAAATCGAACGATAAGTCGCGCGGTTGCAAGCGCACGCCGTCGACCTCGGGGACCTTCGTCTGGAAGTTCAGGTGGATCCCCTCGTTCGGCTGGAGCACCAAGCGCATCCGGTTGCACTGGAGAATCTCCCCCGGCGGCAGCGGGAACATGAGGTGCGGCGGGCAACGGAACTGGATGAAGATCTCGCTGTACCGGCTCTTCAATCCTTTGCCGCTGCGGAGGTAAAAGGGAACGTTTTTCCAGCGCGAGTTCTGGATCATCAACTTCACGGCCGCGAACGTCGGCGTCTTGGTGTCCGCGGGCACGCCCGGTTCTTGCCGGTAGCCGGCGTACTGGCCGACGACCACGCTGTTGCAAGCGACTTCCGGCGGCGGCACCGTGATCGATTCGAGCACCTTGAGTTTCTCGCCGCGGAGCGCGTCGGCGGAATAGCGGGCGGGGCTTTCCATGGCGACGAGAGCCATCACCTGCATGAGGTGGCTCTGGAACATATCGCGGAGGACGCCGCTGCCGTCGTAGTAGCCGCCGCGCTTGCCGACGGTGCCGCTCTCGGCGACGGTGATCTGCACGTGGTCGATGTACTGGTAATTCCAGAGCGGCTCGAACATCGTGTTGGCGAAGCGGAAGATGAGGATGTTCTGGACGGTTTCTTTGCCGAGGTAGTGGTCGATGCGGTAAAGCTGGTCCTCGCGGAAACTCGCGTGGAGCGCGCGGTTCAAATCCTTGGCGGTGGTCAAATCGTGCCCGAAGGGTTTCTCGACGATCAGGCGACGGAAGCCGCCGGTTTCTTTGTTGAAGCCGTTCTCGCCGAGGGCCAGCGCGACTTGCGGGTAGAGTTCCGGCGAGATCGAAAGGTAATAGAGCCGACGTCCACCGGCGGGGCCTTCGTGCGCATCGAACCACGTTTGAATGGGGGCCATGCCACCGGGCTTGGTCACGTCGGTCGGAACGTAGTGGATGCGTTTCGCAAACTCCCTCCACCCGGTCTCGTTCCAGTCTTCCCCGGACGTTTGAAATGCGTCCTTCACCTTGGTCGCCAACTGCTCGCGGAACGCATCGTCGGTGAATTCGGTCCGCGACACGCCGAGGATTCGTGCCTCCTCGGGCAATCGGCCCTTCAATGCGAGGTTGAACAGCGCCGGCACGAGTTTGCGGGCGGTGAGGTCCCCGGAGGCCCCGAAGATCACCACGGTCAACGTCTGAGACATGGGTTGGACTTCCCGGGGATAACGGAACGACCCCGCCGAGCGAGGTCGAGTTATCTTAGGGATTGGTCGGAATCGATTACGGTTGCGGTTCCACTCCGGCATTCGCTTTCGGCTGACCGATGTCGAACGTGTAGCTGAACGCGCCGAGCATCTGCCCCGTTTGGGCGTGGCAGGCGACGCACTTGGCCCCGGCGTAAATCGGCCCGAAGACGCGCACTTTTCCAGTGGAGAGTTTCTCGATGTACAGGTCTTCGCCTCCCTTCAGCTTCTCCAACCCGCGCGATTCGAACGCATCGAGCGAGCGGGTCGGAATGTCGGCCGTGTCCGTGCCCATCGCGACGTTGTCCGATTCGTAGGCGACCGGCGTCGCGTGCTTCACCAAGCCGACGAGCTGCACTCGCCGGAACAGCAAAGGCTCCACGGGATCGTCGGCGAACCAGTAGTTCAAGCCGAGCCCTTCCACGCCCTTTTTGAAGTTGCTATGGGGCGGCTTCTGCCCGGCATTCGCCACTCCCCGCTGTGGGGTCTGCCCGGCGTTCGCCTTCGGAGCGTGAACGATGTCGTGCTCCGGTGATGGGACGAACATGCGGCCGCCGCCGAAACGCGGTTGATCGATGAAGACCATGGTCACTTGGTTGTGCATGGACTGGAAGAGGGCTTTTTTCTCGGCGGTCGCGTGCAGCGGCGCGCCCGAAGCATCGGCGACCACATCGTCGCCCGGAGCCGGCTCGTCGATCAGCCCGCAGCCCGCCACCGCGATGGCGACGAGTATGGCGACAACGAACAGCGCGGGTTTTAGACTCCGCCGAAGTTGTGCGATGAACATGATCGTGCTCCTTGTGATTTGCCGGCCAAACTCTGGGAGGATTCTAACAGAATCGACGGGAAGGTGGGTGCCGGACTTTGGCCGCGTTGCGCCGACGTGACTAAATCGAGATTGTCGGAATAAACCGAAGCGCGTTGGATCAGGGAAAGGTCTGCATTGCCGACATGCACGTTCAGCAGCAGCCGAAATCACTCCGGGGGTCATCGATGTTCCCTTGCTGTTTTGCCGACGTCGCACCTGTGCCGATGGTACAGGACACGCCGGAATGGGTGAACGACGTAGCCCCGTTCGCCGCCTTGGCGTTCGTCGTGTTGGCGGTCGTATTGTTCCTGCGGTGGACAGCCAAACGGCGAGACGCTTCATGACCCCGCCTGCGGGTCTCCCGTTCGCCGCAGCCGTCGTCTCCATGGCGACCATGGCCGCCGTCGCCGTGGTCCTGAGTCCGAATAGTGTCGCTTTGATGGCCGTGGCCGTGTTCGCCGGTCCGCACAACTGGCTCGAGTTGCGCTACGCCGTGCGCCGGATGCCGGCCCGAGCCGGCAAGCT
>JAYTBD010000258.1:0-1940 GCA_043737155.1 Fimbriiglobus sp.
GATCAACCCGAAGTGGCGCGCGGCACGATCAACAAATGGGTCGGCGAGCAGACGAAGGCGAAGATCTCGGAGTTGCTCAAAAAGGGGGACATCACAACCGCGGTGCAATTGGTGCTCACCAACGCGGTCTATTTTCAAGGCAACTGGAAGCAGCAGTTCGACAAGCAGCGAACGCACGATCGGGATTTCGAGATTGCACCCGCCCAGAAGGTGAAAGTGCCGATGATGCATCAAGAGGAGGTCAAGGTGCGCTCGTCGGTGGCGGGGGATTTCTACCTTCACGAACTCCCCTACGAAGGCGACCGTTGGCGGATGATCTTCTTGCTCCCGACGAAGCGGAACGGCCTGCGCGAAGTCGAAACCAAGCTGACCGCAAAGCAGTTGACCGAGGCGATCGCAGGCTTGAATCCATCCGAGACGGATGTGGCGATGCCGCGATTCAAGTTCCGCCAGTCGTGCAGGCTCCGGGAACAACTGATGAAGCTCGGAATGCCGACTGCCTTCCAAGAGAGTGCGGCCGACTTCTCCGGCATCACCGGGTCAGCGGGGCTTTTCATCGACAATGTCATCCACGAAGCGAGCATCGAGTTGGACGAAAAGGGAACGGTCGCGGCGGCAGCCACTGCGGTCGTAATGAAAACAGAGGGCGCGTCGCGGCACCCCTTCACCCTCGACCAACCCTTCCTCTTCCTCCTGCACGACAACCTCACCGATACGATCCTTTTCCTCGGCCGCGTCTCCGACCCGCGCTGACGCACCCTCCAGGAATGTCCGGGTATGGCCCAGCGCTTCATCTGCGGGAATTGCGGCGGCAAAGCGACCGTGCCGCCGGGGTACGCCAAGGCCAAGGTCCGCTGCGAACACTGCGGCTACTACGCCGAGGTCCCCGCCGAGATGCGCGCGGCCCCGGGCACCGTGCCCGAGGCGGAGACCCCCTTCGACCGACCGGCCGCGCCGAAGAAGCCGCCGATCCGCGCGCGGGTGGCCGACAACTACGGCGAGGACGAACCGCCCCCGCCGCCGCAGAAGGGCCGCGCCAAAGGGGTGATCGCCCGGCCGCAGCGCGATCCGCACGACCACCGACCCGAGTTTGAAGAGGAAGGCGGCGTCGGGATCCCCTTGCTCGCCGGCGATCAAATCGAGCGCGATGGGGATGCGACCCCGTACGAAGTCCCCGGGATCGGTTTGAAGCCCTGCCCCGAGTGCGACGGCGAACTCCCGCTCGACGCCACCTTCTGCGTCCACTGCGGCTGGGAGTTGGTCGGCAAAAGGAAGATGAAAGCCCAGCGCGAGTTCGAGCCGATCGACCGAACGTGGTACGAAGGCTGGACCCCGGCGTTCCGCTTGTACATATTCATCACCCTGCAATTCGTGAACGTGGCGCTGATGTTTCTCGGGATGTACGCCACCGGGCAATCGTTCACGGATGTCGGCAACATCGGCACGAATATCGTCATGAACCTGTTCAACGCCACCCTGCAAGCGTTCATCCTCGGAAGCTTCGAAACCCTGCGCGTGGTCCGCGATCCCGGCGGCAAATGCACCCTGACCAAAACTCGCCGCTACTTCTTCTTGCCTTGGCCCGAGTTCAAAATCGCTTGGAAGAAAAGCAGCGGCGTCGGCATCATGGCGACGCACAACCCCGGCTTCATCGCATACGTGCTTTGCTTCTACTTGCTATCGATGGGCTGCTTGCCGGGAATTCTGTTCTTCATTTTCGTCATCCGGCCGGAGCGCTTCAACGCGGCGATCTGCAACGAGTACGGCGGCTCCGACGAAACGATCTTGCACTGCAAGAATTACGAACAGGCCGTGGACGTGACGCGCACCATCGCCGAAGCGAGCGGGTTGAAGTGGCACAAGATTTTATGAATGTCCCGTAGGGCGGGTGGAGTCTTCGGAACCCGCCGGGCTACGTCCGAGCATCGGCGGGTTCCGAA